>CANFIL010000001.1 GCA_947447095.1 Actinomycetota bacterium
AGCGCCTTCAGCAGGCTCTTGTTTGTGTTTGTCTGGTCGTAGTTCTCGTTGTACACAAAAACTGCTGATGGGGCAGCCTCCATGATGAGGTCAAGTTTGAAACCGACAACAATCTGAACTCGAACATCAGCGCCGAATGCTTCGTGCACATTGTCGAGTTGCTGTTGCAAAATGCTGCGACCGTCGCGAAGTGCAGTTAATGGCTTTGGAAATGGTCGACCCAAGCGGGTTCCCATGCCGGCAGCAAGAATCGTTACCTGGAGTGCCATTACTGTCCATCTTCCTTACGTGTGATGTGAGGTCCCGTGCCAGTTGCGGCAAGGGATCGTGCACGGGCTAAATCTGAGGAGTGCTGACTAATCGTTTCGCGAAGCGCCGTAAAGAAGCGTTCACTACTCTGACCAGTCTGCACGTTGTCGAAGTAAAAGTCGCGTAACTGCTGACGTTCTGCAACATAGTCGTCGTGATCGATGACGTGGGCAAGAATGTCGCTGATGTGATCGATGTTGGATGTGGTCAAAACTTGAGTGGCCACGCTAATTGGGGCGTCAATTCGCAGCTGGTCGATGTTGTCTCGTCGATCGGTGAGCACAAGTGGTGCTTCTGGGCGAAGGTAGAGGAAGTCGAGGCCCACGCTGGAAACGTCGGAAATGAGTACATCAACGTTGGGGAACAGCGCCAAAATATCGCCTGATTCGCGCACTTCGTGTCCAGCCGAAGAGTCACGTTGATTTGCAGACTTGATCGCTTTCACGATGTGCTGGTGATTCTTTTGAATACGATCCTCGGTGGCATCGATGATGCGAGGGTGCGGCTTGTAAATGACTCGAGTGTTCGCCTGTGCCAGCGCAGCATCAATGATGCGTGGTCCCATCTTTTCCATCGAGGTGTAGTTGTTGGCTTCGTCTTCGCCGGCCCACGTTGGTGCGTAAAGAATTGTGGTGCGATCTGATGCGGTAATACTTGCCTCAGGATGCTGATCAAGTTGTGGACGTCCAATACGTACGAGATTCTTCTCGTTGAATTCGGATAGAGCTGCACGATGACGTTGTACTGCGGCTTCACCCGCAACAAAAACGCGATCGTAGGCTTTTGCCTGATTGCTCACCATGCAAATTTTGTCGCTCTCGCCGTGGTTGATGTGCACGTGTGCAAGCTCTCCAACGTTCAGTGACTGAAAATTCGCGACACCGTTGTTGACGTAAACCACGGCCTTAAACGGGCTGACACGATAGAGATTCATCAAGTCGGTGAAGTTAGGTACATGCGCCAACGGCAATGTGGTTTTGCCTTCGAGTTCTTTAAAAGTGTGGATGTTGCGGACAACCAGGGCGAAAGTGAGGTCCTCAGGGTGATTTTCAAAAACTGGTAGCCACTGGGTCAATTGATAGAGCTTTGAGACGTTATCTGGGTAATACACAGCCACATCGGCCTGTACGCCACGCTTGGGATCAAAGCCGTGGGGTCCACGAACGTACTTTTCGCGCAGGCCAATAGCGTCTAGAACAGTGGCAATACCCGATGCCACGGGCTGCGGCACTAAGGACCGTAGAGAATTTGGACTCAATTCGAGGCACTCCAAGCGTTTGTAGAACCAAGTAAGCGTGGGACAATTCTATCGGGCTGAGCATTCAGGCCCTTTTTCCAAGGAAAGGCGCTCATGTCGCAGTCAGAACAGCCACAACTACGCGTGATCATTGACGATCACGCCCAGGTAGATCCTGGGGTTCTGGCCCGGCTGACTTCCCAGATTGGTCATTCTGGCAACACTGCCACCGTCATGCGCGCGCCCATCGAAATTCTTGAGGCTGTTATTTCCGCACAATCTCATGGTCCCGTCATTGTGATTGACTCCCAGTTGGTCACAGGACAAGCCATGTTGGATGCGCTCATCCGAGGACAGTGGAGCACGAATGCGGCTCTGGTTCGAAAAGGTGTGTCACAACATTTCGACCAAGCCTGCCGAGTCGCAAACAAACACGTTCTTAGCGTCGCATCGTCAGTTCATCGAGTAACACAGCCCAGCCACGAACAATTAGGACTTGTTCGAATTGGTTCGGGTTCACAGGTGCGTGAAGCACTCGTTGCAGCACGTGGCTATGTCAGTGAACTTCGCAGCGCAACTGCGATGACTGACATGTTGACCGTCATCCTTGTTCGGGCGGCGCTTCCCGTTGCACCGTTAGAGCCAACTGGTATGTGCGAACGAGCAACATCGAACATAGGCGAGGTAATCGTCGAAGCAGATGCGCAAGATGATGAAGATATTCGGATGAAACGGGCATTGCGTTCGAATGACGGTTTCTATTCAACTTTTGTTTTACGAAAGCTTTCGGCACGAGTCACGATGTTGGCACTGAAGAATGGCTGGCTTCCAAATCAGATCACGTTAGCTTCGCTCGTGATTTCCGCGGTTGCGGCACTGTTCTTTGCCACTGGTAGTCACGCATTGTTCATTGCGGGCGCATTGCTGGTTCAACTGTCGATCATCGTTGACTGTTCCGATGGCGAAGTTGCGCGGTACACGGGAGTCTCGTCACAACTCGGTGCTTGGCTCGATGCGGCGACGGATCGCGTTAAAGAATATGCTCTCTACGCTGGGTTAGCTGTTGGAGCCATGAGCCATGGTGAGAATCTTTGGCGACTAGCGATGGCCTTGGTCGTATTGCAAACTGTTCGCCACTTGAGTGACTACAACTTTGTTGCAGTCCGCGGTGTTCGAGAATCGGCACTTGTTGTTGTCCCGCTTTCACAAAGTGTCGACAACGGAGTCGCGAGCGCGGGCTCATTGATGGATGCATCAGCATCACTCAATTCACGTCGTGCGATTTATTGGCTGAAGCGAGTAATTTATCTTCCTATCGGTGAGCGATGGCTGATCATCTCAGTAGGTGCAGCGGTCGGCTCGCCTCGACTTGTTTTTAATGTTTTATGGTTTGCAGGCCTCTTTGGTTTGGCGTATGTCACCTTTGGTCGCGTCATGCGAAGTCGTCGCTGGAAGCATGCTCAGGAAATTTCAGGTTGCGAAATACTCGAGCGACAAATCGATCCGGGTTTCTTTATGAGCTGGTTCTTGGCCGACGGGTCACACCCACTTGCTGGCCGATTTGGCTGGGCGATTCCTTCAGTACTGCGACTGGTTGAGCTTGGGGTTATTGCATCTGTCTGCAGGTATCACCACATTGGGTACCTATGGCTATTCGCTGTTGCATTTCACCATTACGACACGATGTATCGTGCGCTCGCCGGCTTTGAGTTCCCCGCGCAACTTGCTCGACTCGGTCTGGGTGTTGAGATTCGTACGGCCATGTTCGTACTGTGTGCAGTGAGTTTCACTGCTCCGCTGAATGCCGTATTACTTATTGGTGGCGTCTATTTCAGCGTGTTATTTGTTGGAATTGCATCCCGACAATGGATAGTTCAACTCACGTCCGCGAAGTAGACATTCGATACGGGATAATGAGCAGGTGAGCAATACCAATCGCCCTGCTAAGCCAACAGTGGCGCAAATCCGCGAGGTTACACAACCAGCAGACATTCTGAGTCGGGCCAATTCCGAGCACTGGCTCAATGATGTGTACTTGCGCAAGGTCTCGGTGTATTTGACCCGCCATTTGGTGATGTTGAACGTTAAGCCAAACACGGTCACGATGATCATGATTGCAATTGGTAAGTTCGCCGCTCTCGCACTTTTGATTCAAGGCTTGCCAGGTGCATTCCTTGCCGCTGCTCTGGCTCAGTACCAAATGGTGTGGGATTGCAGCGATGGTGAAGTGGCGCGCTGGCAAGAGAGATATTCCCCAGCTGGCATCTTCTTGGACAAAGTTGCGCATTACACAGTTGAAGGATTGATCCCGCTGACGTTAGGCATCAGAGCTGCGGGCGGCATTTCAGTTTTTAAAGAGGCAACGGTGCAGTGGTGGCCGTGGTACGGAGCACTGTTATCCGTTGTCATTTTGTGGAATAAAGCCATGAATGATGCGGTGCATGTAGCTCGATCTCACAGTGGGTTAGAAAAACTGGAGGACGTTAAGGCTGTCAGTGCGCCACAACATTCCTTCCTGCGCTCACTACGTAACGCAACTCGCATCTTCCCATTCCAACGCATCTTCCACAGCATTGAAATGACCATGATCATTTTTGTAGCAGCAGTTGTTGACGCGTGGCGAGGGGATCTTCGCGCAACACAATTAACGCTGCTCGCGATGTTGTCACTTGCCATTGTGACGTTGATCGGTCATTTCATTTCGATCATGTCGTCTAGCAGGCTTCGATGACTCGTTCAGTTGCTGCCGTCATCATCACGATGGGAACGCGGCCAGTTGAATTTAAGCGCGCACTTGATTCTCTGCTAGCTCAGACTGGAATTGAACTTGACGTTGTAGTTGTAGGAAATGCCTGGGATCCTGTTGGCCTACCAGTCGGTGTGAAAAGTTTTTATTCGCCAAGTAACTTGGGAATTCCTGGCGGTAGGACTGCAGGTACGGATTTAGTTTCGGGCGATTACATGTTCTATCTGGACGATGACGCTTACCTACCGGAAACTGACACCATCAGCCGAATGCTTGATATCTTGCAGACGCGTCCTGAAATTGGGATTGTTCAGCCGCGGGCAACTGATCCTGAAACTGGACAAACCCCATCGCGCTGTGTGCCCCGTCTCATTGCGGGTGACCCAGCGCGCGCAAGTGTTGGTACCACCTTGTGGGAAGGTGCTGGCATGCTGCTTTCGCGTGACACGTTGGCTCGTACGGGCGGTTGGGCGGACGAATTTTTCTATGCTCATGAGGGCATGGACTTATGTTGGCGAATTTGGGATGGTGGCCAGATGTCTTGGTATGCCGCCGACATCATCACGCACCATAGTTCACAGAGTCCGACTCGTCACGCGGTGTTTTGGCATCAGACGGCTCGTAATCGGGTATGGCTTGCGAAGCGGAATTTACCTTGGCTCATCATGCCGATTTATCTTTTTGTGTGGATCTCGATAACAACTCTTCGTGCACGGAATGCAAAAAATTATGCTGCGTGGTGGAAGGGCTTTATTGAGGGCGTGCGAACAACTCCGAAGGGTCGTCGCGCCATGAAATGGTCAACTGTTTGGCGACTTACAAAAGCTGGCCGGCCACCGATTATTTAGTCTTGATGCGGTTGTTTCCTTCGGTACACGAGAAATCGCCAGCATTGACAGCGCCAGTGTCCGAACTTGCAGAAGGTGTTGCAATTACCACCTTGCGAGGTGCACTCCAATCAGGTCCAACCACAATCACGATTGATTTAGTGAGCGAGTTGTCCTTCTTCAACAGTTTGGTGTGCGCAGAATAAGCCAGTGAGTCGGCACCAGCTTTGAAGCGCGAGTTGTAATGCACTTCGGTTGCCGTGACTTTGATATCCGAGTTACCTGTGCTGGTGATTTTGTACCCAAGTTTGCGAAGTTGCGTTGCCGCCTTATTCGCTAGCCCTGAGGTTTTTGTTCCATTCAAAACAATGACGTGTACGGAGTCCGCAGGTGTAATGAGTGTCGGAGTGGATGCCTTTGGTGCTGGCGATGCGCTCGCACTTGCGGAGGTGCTCGGTGTTGCCGATGCACTGTCGGAAACCGGTGGCCATGGCTTATCGTTTTGAATTGCTTTCCACAAGTCTGCCGTCTCGCTAGTCCAATGCACATTGCCATCACCAATAAGTTCGTAAGGCGTGGTGACAAAAGTGATGTTGGCAGGCTTGAGGTAGGAAAGTGACAACGCAAAATCCTCGAGCGCTTTCATGCTGCTCAAGTTCTTACTTGTCGTCAGAGATTCGGTCACAACATTTAACAGTCGATACATCAATGCTGGGTTCGTTAACAGATGCTTTTCTTGCATGCCACGAATCATGGAGCTGAGGAATTCTTGTTGGCGTTGAATTCGGCCAAGGTCGCTACCATCACCGATAGATTCGCGCGCACGCACGAATGCCAATGCTTGCTTGCCGCTGATTGTGCTGTATCCCGCAGGGAGATTAAGTCCACTTCCGCCTTGACCAGGTACGTATGGGTCGTACACCGGCGTTGTGAGACAGACTTTGACGCCGCCGAGAGTGTTTACAACTGACTTGAAGGCTTTGAAGTCAAGTACTAAGAATTTATCGATTGTGATTCCAGTTTGATTTTGCAAAGTCTTAATTGTGCAAACTGGGCCACCGTAAGCAAACGCAGCATTGAACTTTGTTTGCCATGGACCCACGACGCTGCCATCACTTTGCTTGCATGGCCCGATCGAAACGAAAGAATCGCGTGGGATGGAAACAACGAGTGCAGACTTGCGGCCTTCGTAAAGATGAACGAGCAATGCTGTATCTGCGCGCGCTCCGCCAACATTGCCAAAGCCAGCACCCTGGTCAACTCGAGTATCGCTACCCATGACGAGGAAATTTGTAGCGCTCGTGTCGCTTGGGATGTATGGTGCGGGAGTTCCGTTGAGATCGCTCTCATCCACTGTGTGAATGTTTTTATTCAAATTGTTTAAGGCGTAAACCGCGCCACCGCCGACCGCTGTGACCGTCATGATCAGCACTGAGGCAAAAGCCGTCAGGCGACGAGTCCAAGGACCAACACTCGGCGGCACCGTAGTCGGTTGCGCGCGCCGCTTACCGCGGGCTGGTTGATTCTTGGACATCTATTGATGTTACGTCAGTTATTGGAGTGCTCCCAAAACGAATAGAGCTTCCTAACATCGCCCAAACAATCAAGTAATCCTTCGAATTCACGGCTAGATCCGCTACTTTGCAGGGTTTGTGGGGCAGAATTGAAATATGCTTCCCCGCAAATCACTTCAGCGTGCCCAGGTAGGGCTTATTGCGTTGTCGTTGTGTGGAACTTTCATCGCTTTTCAAGCCCCTGTCCAGGCTTTTCGTGGGTATGCGCCGCCCGTCCAAAATACGCAGATTTCGCTGTCAGCAGTAGCCCCACAAACTGTTAAATCTGGCAAGCAGATGGTGTTGTTCGGCGAGCATACGGTTTCGGAGTTCACGTTGGTTGGGGTGACGTGGCAGGGCCGGATTGATCCAACTTCTCGATTTGAGGTGCGAGTTCGCGAACATGGCGTCTGGTCCGATTGGCAAAGCCTGTCGTGGAGTAACGAACACGGTGCTGATGCGTCGAGTTCCGAAGCAAAAGCAGCCCGCGAAGGAACAGACCCTCTGCTCACAGCTCTTGCAACAGGTGTTGCGGTACGGGTAACTAACGAGTCTGGCACTTTGCCGACGGATGTTTCGCTGTCGTTAGTGAACTCAAATCTGACGTCACAGGATCGTGCGCTTTTATCGTCACGTGCGGTCACCGCAACGGTGCCATCGACGGTGACATCGCCACAAGGTGCAGTTGTTCCTCGGCCGAAACTCATCACACGTGCGCAGTGGGGTGCTAATGAATCGTGGCGAAATCAAGATCCTGGGATGGGCACAAAAATCATTGCGGGTTTCTTGCATCACACTGCGAGCACAAACAGTTATTCCGCTGATCAAGGCCCGGCGCAAATGCGCAATCTGTTTTCTTACTACACCCAGAGTTTGCACTACAAGGATCTTGCATACAGCTTTTTGGTCGATAAGTACGGAAATGTGTATGAGGGACGTTCGGGTTGTCCTCGCGTGGTGACGACTGCGTGCGATGGTCCGGCCCGACCTGCTATTGGTGCTCACACTGCGGGGATGAATCTTAATACGTTTGCTATTTCGGCAATCGGAAATTATCACGAAGCAAGTCCAGGTACGCAAGCACTGCAAAAGATGGATGATGCGATTGCCGGGCTGATGGCTTGGAAGATTGCTCCATACGGCCTGGATCCCAAAGCGATCGCAAACATTCCCGTGGGAAGCGATCCACATCATTTGTCACGCTATCGAGAAGGGGACATCGCGCATGTCCTGACAATTTCGGGGCATCGCGATGTTGGTCAAACGGTTTGCCCGGGGCAGTACTTATATCCAGAGTTACCTGCAATTCGAGATCGAATTTCTGCGCTACTTACTCCCGTTGTTGCAGTTCCTAAAGCGTCACCGGCCGTCATCGCTGAAGGAGCAAGTACCTCGATCGCTATCACGTCGGTAATCGCAAGTGGAGCGGCATGGTCAATCGATGTGATTCGCGATGTGGATAGCGCTGTTGTTGGTCATGCAGAAGGTACGACAACTTCCGTTGGACCGATTTCATTTGGTTGGACTCACCTTGATACACGTTTGAAGTTGTTGCCAAGTGGTACGTATACCGTGCGCGTGCAACAGTCAGTAGCTCCTCGAGCTGCGTCTTTGTCGCCAACGCCAACACCGACGGCTTCCCGATCGGCTTCTCCGACGCCTTCGACGACCCCCGTTGCACCAGTGGTGAAGACGGGCACAACCACAGTTGTTATTGCAGCTAAACCAACTTTGCCGTCATCGCCAACCGTGACGTACCGTTCGAAAACTCGCGCCTGGCTCGTTTGGAAGGCGGCATCGAGTCTGATTCCAGTGACCTATCAATACCGTGTCCTGGACAAGCAAACGAATAAGTGGTCCGGATGGAAGATTGCCAAGGCAGCAAACTCGCCATTGACTGTCCGTAAACTCGTCAAGTTTCATGGGTACAAAGTTCAACTGAAAGCCGTCAGTGCTGTTGGGGAATCCGTGATTCGGGAAACGTCCTACCTGCATAAGTCTGCGAAATAAAACATGTGGAATGTCATTGCGCGATCAGCACGCGCCTGCGGATCATCGCCGATGTACACATGGGTAAGTAACGTTGGGCGTATTGAACTCAGCGGAACAACTTTTCTTAACGGGGTATCCAAGGCTGCAAACATGATGCGGGATGGACTCGATGCCGAGGCTGGCGATGACGTTTTCATCGACCTTGGTAATCATTGGCAGTCGCCGGTTTGGATTGGGGCTGCACTCAGCGTGCAAGCAGTCATTACTTCACAGCCTGAAAATGTATTGGCGGTTGTTTCACGTGACTCGGTGAATGATGCACAGGGTTCTCGCCGAATTGTTGTCATCAGCCGTGATCCATTTGGAATGCCAGAAAAGAATCTTGATGCTGCAGTGATAAACGGATCACTTGAGGTGCGTGGTTTCGGAGATGTCTTTAGTCCGATGGGAAGCTTTCAGGATATCGATCCGGTGCTGCGAAATGCTGAAAGTGTTCGATGCCTCAGCGAGTTACGTGAAACAGCAGCTTCACTTATTGAGTCTCACAACATCGTCACCAGTTCTCGTATTGCCGTAGCTGGAATCACAGATCTATTGGACCGCGCAATGTGGCACGTCGTTATCCCGGTTATTGCCCAATGCAGCGTTGTGTTACTTGATGGAATCGAAGATCATGCAAAGACGTGCGAAGTTGAGCAAGTCGATCGCCTCGTCGTTATTGACTAAATGAACGATGTGAAAGAGTGGAGTCCATGGAAGCAATCTTGTTAGTTGGTGGCCAAGGAACACGGCTTCGCCCATTAACGATTTCGACCCCAAAGCCGATGCTTCCTGTCGCAGGCTTTCCTTGTACGTCTCACCAAATCGCACTCGCAGCAAGTGCCGGCATTGATCGAATTGTGCTTGGGACTTCGTATCGCGCAGAAGTCTTTGAAGAATATTTCTCAGGTCAAGATCTTGGTGTTGAAATTCGCTACGCCGTAGAAAGCGAACCTTTAGGTACCGGTGGTGCAATTCGAAACGCTGCTGAACAACTCACATGTGGTCCTGATGATCCAGTTGTCATATTCAACGGCGATGTTTTAACAGGTTTAGACATCTCAGATCTCGTTTCGAAATGGCGTGAAGCTCGTGCAGATGTGGCTTTGTATCTCACCCGCGTCGAGGACCCTCGTGCATATGGACTTGTTCCTACCGATGCTGCGGGGCGGGTATTGGAATTCAAAGAGAAGCCAACCACGCCAGAAGAAATCGTGACCGATCAAATTAATGCGGGATGTTATGTCTTTAAGCGAAGTGTCATCGATCGAATTCCTGCCGGCCAAGTGGTCTCGGTTGAACGCGAGACATTCCCGGAACTGCTTTCTACAGGTGCCACAGTCATTGGAGTGGTCGATGACGGCTATTGGCTAGATCTTGGAACACCTCTTGCATTTGCGCAGGGCTCTGCCGATTTAGTCCGTGGAATTGCGCCAAGCCCGCTGCTTGCAGGCCGTACTGGTGATGCTGTAATTCACGACAGTGCAGTTGTACATGACACAGCAATCGTTTCAGGTGGCACGTACGTCGGCGCACATGTTGTTATCGGTGAAAATGCGATTGTCGATGCCAGTGTCATTTATGACGGCGTAACGATCGGCTCAGGCGCTCGCGTTGTCCGATCAATTGTCAGTACGAACGCGAGTATTGGCTCGCAGAGTTCAATTACTGACACTGTTATTGCAGAGAATGCGTCGCTTGGGGCACATAACGAATTAAATTTCGGAGCACGAGTATTTCCTGGTGCCGAAATCTCAGATTCTGCAATCCGATTTTCGTCCGACCGCTAAAACTCTTCGCGTCCCTTTTCGTCAAGATCGGCAAGATACTTCTCTAGTGAAGCTGCAAGCTCATCGCCACTGACAAGCGAACCGTCAGCAGTTGCCGTTAACTCACGGCGCGACATCATGACCGAATCATGTTGCTGCTCGAGTGCCGAAACGACTTCGCGGTTTTCTTCAACGCTTGAAATTTGTTGATCGATGTCGATGTCCATGGCTGCCGCTGCTTCGCGCAGTTCATCACGAGGTATGACCAAGCCTGTGCTTAACGCCACTTGATCAAGAAGTGCCAGTGCCGCTTTTGGATATTCTCCACTGGCCAAATAGTGGGGTACATGTGCTGCGTATCCCATGGCAGGCATTTTCGATTGCGACAGATTCATCTCAATGAGCGCTGCGACACTTCCTGGAATTTCAACTTGCCCAACCCACGGTTGATGAATTCCAAGCAGTTCTGGATCTGACGAATGTGCTGTAATTTCCACTGGTCGAGTGTGTGGCGCAGGCCAAGGAATGGCATGCATGCCAACGGTCATGCGGACACCATAGGTACGAATCAATTCGACAATGCTTCGTACAACACTTTGCCAGCCAAGGTCTGGTTCAACACCGTGCAACAAAAGAAATGTTGTGCCGGCCTCGTCAGTAACTTCACTCAAAGTGAGTTCCGGCAAATCCATTGACTCGTAGTGGTCTGAATCAAAAATCGTGCGGGGACGACGTCCGCGGTAGTCGTACAACTCGTCAATATGGAAGTAAGCCACAGGACGGTTCGGCATGGTGTCCAAAATGTGCTTGACCGCTAACCGGCCACCTGCACCTGCATCCATAAAGCCCGTTAGGCCATGCACCAAAACAATGCCTGATTTCACACCATCGCTGAATTCGTGGCTAGGTGGGACAACTACTGTGTAAAGATCCCGTGCGGGGTACATCAATGTCACCTCATCTATGTATTGACTACTTCTATTGTTAACCGTTACTGGCAAACTTTCATTCCCACGTTACGCGGGTATCTGTAAGCGGCTCGAAATTGCTTATTTGTGTGGGTTTGCCTAACTAGATTATCGCCAGAAACTCAGCGCCTAAACCGGTTGTGAGATGTGAATGTCAGTACTTCCAGACATGTGTGAAGCATCAGTTGACGTTGCTGTTGCATTCAGCATCAGGTATCCAATGATGCCGAGGAGAGTTGCTACGGCAAGACCTGGAACGATCCACTTGGCAGTTGGGTCTGAAGCGTCAGAAGCTGAATCATCTTTTCGTTCAATCAAACGATTGAGTTCGAATACGCCAATCACGATAAGTAAAACTGCCGCCATGAGCACGACAGATTTGACCGCTGTGAGGGGATACTGAACCACGAAAATACCGACCGCCAAAATAACCAGGCCTCGGGCAGTTGTTCCAAGCGCGGTTGTTGGCCGACTCCACATCTGTGACCAGGTGGACTTGGTAGCAGCGATCACATCGATGTTCGGGAGGATACCTCCGAGAATTGCGGTCCAAATTGCACCGGCAAACATCAAAAGCGCGGACGGCACAATGAATGTTGGAAGAAATTCATTCCAAATTGCAGTTGAGTACGGCGCTACGCCTGGATCGCGTCCTACGAAAAGAACGCCGAACCACAGCAAGGCCGTAAAGATGGCGAGTGAGAAACCCGCGCTAAAAACTGCGATACCAATTCGACCAACGGCTTTGTTTCGGTTTGGTGAGATCGCAACAAAAAGCATGAAAAGGACGAGTGCCGCGATGGGAAGGTAGGTGCCGAGAGTGTTTGCAGTCTTAAGAACGACTTGAATCTTCATGATTGTGCCGATGACACCATCAGTAGGAACTTGAGCCTTCAACTCAGACACTGTTGGAATGTTTGCGTTCGGAAAGAATTGGTTCACCGTTTTCACCAGATGTGCAGCAACGTCGCCGTATTCAACTTGAAGCTGCTTTCCTGTAATGAGCGCCTGGCGAACTTGACCCAGAATGTTCTTAATGACAGGGCGCAGGGCATCGCTCGTGACGACAGTATTAGCCACTGAATGAATAATCGGTCGTGCTGCCTCAAGCTGTGGTGCTTGGCTCACGATCTTGTCGGTCAGTGTGTTGGTGAGCGCATCGGTGACCTGTGGGTCCATGCGGATATTCTCAACATGTGTGATGAGCGTTGGCCCATTAAGAATATTTTTATTTAATGTTCCTGCCAGCACACCTACGGCCAGACTGATTCCACCAAGAATTAGTGCGGTACGCGATGCGATTGTGATTACGCGTGACTGTGCATTACTCATTTTTGCCCCCGTTGAACTTCTCTATAAATCGTATCGGGTGTACATCCGCGTTAAGCCATTTTGCTACTTGATCGCAACCTAATTCGAAATAAGAAAAGTTTTTCCGACATGAATTGCAAGAACATCCCAGGCTTTCTTTCCTTGTTCGTCCGTCTTCCAGTCATTGGCAAAACCACAGAAAATCCATTGCGGTCGGTACGTTGCATTCCAGACAATGCCGATGGTGTTAACTCGGGATCGATTTACTGGAGGTTCGTCACCTGCGACTGTGTGGTACCAACCATTTTTTACGCCAACGTGCCATCCTGCGGGAACCCGTACTGACCCGGCGCCCCAACGCTGGGTAGGTGACACGTGAGTCATTAGGGCCTTAAGTCGTTTCGTTGACGTTGAACTTAAGAACTGTGGCGTGTCTACAAAAACTCGCTTGAGTGCCAATGCTTGATCTTGTGCATTGGTCAACGTAGTACCGAATGATTTGTGACCTTGAGTGTGCGTGAGACCAAGTTGACGTGCAGTTGTGGTGATTGTCCGTAATCCGCCAATACGTCGAATAAGACGAATTGTTGCGTCGTTATCGGATTGCGTGATCATGGAGTCAAGGTCGTACTTTACGGATTTATAACTCAGCTTCTTGCGATCGATTTTTGAAAATACTGCGACGGCTACAAGAAATTTTGATGTAGAAGCCGATCGATACTGAATGCTTGAAGATGTCCCGTATTGATACTTACATTGGTGGATCAGATCAATTGCATACGCCTGAAACTTCTTGGCACGGTTTTGCTGCATCCACGTTTTCATGTAACTAGTTGAAAAGGGGTTTTGGCGCGAACAATCGAAGGCTGCTGATGCGGAAGTCGTTAGTGAAGACGTTGAGTTTGCAACGTGCATTCCAGCCGGCACGTGAGACGCAATCGTTCCTGAGATTCGCGGCTCAGCATGAGCTTGAGGCGAAGTCGGGCTACAACCTGTCAGCGCTGCGATCGAAACTAAAGCGCTCAAAGTGAGTCCTAGAAACTTTCGCTGCATAGTTAATTATCCGTGAGTTTGATTGACTACGTGGACACTCATCGCCGCTGTTGCATACCAATTTCATGCTGTTAACCACCGATTTACCCTGAAAAAACTAAGTCAGTAAGATTGTGGTTGGAGGGCCTCTAGCTCAGTTGGTAGAGCAACGGACTTTTAATCCGTGGGTCGACGGTTCGAGCCCGTCGGGGCCTACTGTTTAATCTGATCAGCTTGGTGAAACGGGCGGCTGCGGAACAAGCTTTTTCGCTTTCGCTTTACTGACACCTAAGAGTTCAAGACTGAGGGCAAGCAAATTATCTGCGTGTTCCGGGGACGATTCACCTGTGACATGTACTCGATGCAAAATTCCGGCCAAGCAATATGCCCACAAGTACACCTGTTCTTCAAAATTGTCTTGAGCAAATCCCTCAGCTGCAGTAGCGCGTTTGAGGTCGGACATACCAATCGCACTAACGGCTTTAATAACAAAAGCGGGATTATCTAAAGTCTTATTCAAGATCTTTGCAAAAAGTGGATTCGTTTCCTTCGCTCTAAAGAGCTTTCGGCACACGCCCAACATGCTTTGCAAGTTTTCCCCCACGGGAGCTCCGTCATAGGCCCAGAGCACCCATTCCTGCCACACTGTTTCGAGTGCCTCGCCGAAGAGCAGCTCTTTGCTCTCAAAGTAGTTGTAGATGGTTGCTGGTGAGACTTGGGCGTGAACCGCCAATTGTTCGATAGTTGCGCCCAGCCCAATCTCGGCAAGAACCTCTTGGGCGGATTTCACCAATGCAGCCCGATTTCGGGCGGTGTAGGCGGCTAGGCGCCCCCCGTTGCCCTTTGGTTGGTTTTCTGTCCCCGCCATGCTCACAGTCTATGCGCCACGTCACCACGTTAATTCGTTTGCGCTTGCGCTTCCCTTGAGTTTTGTTATATTGATTCAAATTTGAAGTAACACTACAAAACTGGAGAATAGTGATGTTTCGTTCCCTAGCCAAATCGCACACAAACGCAAAGAAGTTGCCAAGTTTCATCATTGGGATTGCGTTAGTGGCTGGAACTACAGTGGTTGCTGCAAGTCCAGCGTCGGCTGCTGGTAGAGACATCGCATGTTCTGTATCAGGAACTTTCAGCATCAACGACAACAACGTTGTGAATTCGTCCAGCAGCGATTGTTCCGGCGCAGTCGTCATTCCTGCCGACGTGACTCGTATTGGAGCATGGGCCTTTGCCAATAGGCACATCACAAGCCTCGACTTTGAAACCGGCAGTCAGCTGGTTGCCATCGATATGTATGCCGCCGAATTCTCTGACCTGGCTACAATTCATTTGCCAACCGGACTTCAGACCATCGGCCACGGTGCTTTTACATACGCCAAAATCACAACAATTTCGATACCAGGAACGGTTGAGACGATTACTGGAAGCCCGTTTAATTCAACGAACCTCCAGACCGTGATATTTGAAGAACGAGTCACCCCCATCATCAATTTGAGTGTTGACACGTTCCAAGACAGCCGCGACCTCAGTTCGGTTACTTTCAGAGGGCCAATCGAAGTGCGTGGTGGAATTCGCTCGCCGAAGAGCAAAGAAGGCCTGAAATGGGCAGGCTGGTCCAAATCTGTTGATGGTCCAGTCGTTTCGTTCCCACTGTCGATTACAGAATCTGGGGGTGCCACGTTGTACCCCGTTTGGGTCCCCCCATTCGTCGAAGTTTTTAACTGTTCTTTAGGTGGAACTTTCAGGATCGTCGATCACGTCGTAACTTCGTCGACCAATGACTGTGTCGGAGAAGTTGTGGTCCCCGCAGACGCCATTGAAATTGGCTCATGGGCTTTCTCAGGAAAAAACCTCACCAGCATGAGCTTCGCTGCTGGCAGCCAATTAACACAAATTTCAAATTACGCTTTTGAATACTCTCAATTGTCGTCGATAACCTTGCCAGCTGGCCTAACATCCATCGGCGGTGGAGCGTTTACAAGCACGAAAATTACATCGATCGTTTTACCTTCTGGACTGAAGTCAATCGGCGACGCAGCTTTTTATGGAACGAAAATTACTTCTATTTCGATTCCGGGAAACGTCGAAACAATTAGCGGTAGCCCATTCCGAAACAGCGATCTTGTGACTGCGACCTTTGAACCACGTATTGCTTCAAGTTTCAACTTGGCGGGCTCTACGTTTCAGAATGCGTCCAATCTGACCTCCGTTATCTTCAGCGGCCCAGTTCAAGTGAGCAATTTGGGAACCATCTCAAAAGCGGACTTTAACTGGACGGGTTGGTCAACGTCTCCGGGCGGTTCTGTGATTTCCTTCCCGTTCTCCGTCACGGATTCTGCAGGAGTGACGTTGTATCCAAAGTGGACTGCCCAAATCATCGCGACAGGTAACTGCTCGTTGGGTGGAACGTTCAGAATTGTTGATCACATAATTAAATCGTCCACTGATGATTGTGCTGGCGTGGTCTCGGTTCCTGCCGATGTGACTGAGATCGGCTACACAGCATTCTCAGGCAAGAACGTCACGAGCGTGAACATTGAGGCTGGCAGTCAGCTCACAAGAATCGCAGAGTATGCCTTCGAATTTACGCCACTCACTTCAATCAATTTGCCAAACGGATTTAAATCAATCGGGCACGGAGCTTTTACTTTCGCAAAGCTTTCGACTATTTCGATCCCAGGAACTGTCGAAGCTATTGAAGGTTCTCCTTTTTATGGCGCTGCCCTTGAGACTGTGGTCTTTGAACCACGCGTAGCTTCCCAGTTGTCGACGTCAAACGATGCATTCATCTACACACGCAAACTACGCTCAGTCACATTTATGGGCCCTATCAACTTCGATAGCGCACCGTTCGGGCATACGCGTTACGCACAAGATTGGTTAGGTTGGTCTACAAGTTTGGGTGGTCCCATTGTGACGTACCCGCTTTCAGTGACAGATCCTGCTGGTGTAGTTCTTTACCCGAACGCATCACCGAGAACTTATACGGCAACCTACGATTCACGCGGTGGAACGGAAGTGGCTCCGGGCAGCATTGTTGGTGGGGAAATCGAATTCCCTGTTTCACCTACGCGGGCGGGTTACACATTTGATGGCTGGTTTGATTCGCCCAATTATTGGGATTGGTCTCGAGGACCAGTTACTTTGTGGGATCAAAACAATGGGGCGACTTTCTATGCAAAGTGGATCCCAGACACTCATGTGGTGAATTTCAACTCTAAGGGTGGGTCCGCGGTTTCTGCAGGTTCGTTTGTAACCGATGGTGAAATTTCATCAGCACCGGAGGCTCCTGTTCTTGATGGCTACAGGTTGGGTGGCTGGTCTGCAACTGACGGGGGATCTGAAATCTCGTTCCCATATGCACCCGGCGGCATACAAGATGTAACTCTTTACGCGGTTTGGATTCGCAACACACCGACAATTACTTCTGGTTCTACACCGGACTCTCAGGTAGTTAGTATTCCTGCTGGATTGACTGAGGCGGTAGTTCCGGCCACTGCGAGCTTGCCAGGAATCAAATTTGGACTACCTGGAACAGGCGGCCAAGTCATTGCAACGGTGGCTCCGACAGTGAATCCCGCTAATGTTGCGCATACGCCATTTACAGTGAATGGCTCAACTGTAATTGTTGACATTGAGATAACCGGCGTCACTGGAGACGTCACTGTCTGTATTGACGGTGGTCCCCGAGATCACATCTATCACTACACCGGTGGAGCGTGGGTGGACCTTCCACAGCGAACCTATGTAAATGGACAGGTCTGTGGCGTCACTTCGAGTTACTCGCCATTCACGGCTGCGACCCCTCTTCCGTACAAGCCGTACGTCATGGAGCGTCCTTCGATTTCTGGAAATGCTCAACAGGACACTTACCTGTCTTCAACGATGGGAACCTGGGCAGCTGATCCA
This sequence comes from Actinomycetota bacterium, assembly GCA_947447095.1. Lineage (GTDB taxonomy): Bacteria > Actinomycetota > Actinomycetes > S36-B12 > UBA5976 > UBA5976. Next base: position 17,696 of record CANFIL010000001.1, read on the forward strand.
GTCGCTACTAAATCGGTGCAGTGGTATCGCTGTGACAAGAATGTGTCTGCAGGTCTCACAACGTTTACTGCTGCAATGAAATGCAAGAAAATTGCTGGCGCTACGAAAGCGAGCTACAAAGTTTCTCTTGCCGACCAGGGAAAGTACCTTTCGAGTTTGGTAAAAGCTACTAACACTGTTGGGTCAGCTACGTTAACGACTAAGGCGATTCGTGTTCCTCTAGCGACGCAGCCAAAGTTGAAAACACTCGCAAAGCTCTCAGGCACTGCCGCAAAGGGCAAGCAAGTCACTTTGACTGCCGGCAAGTGGACCGCGAACCCAGTCGCCGCTACATCTCAGCAGTGGTATCGCTGTGAGAAGTCGGTTAAGGCAGGACTTGATGCATTGGCAACTGCTGCGAAGTGCACGAAGGTCCCTGGTGCTACCGGCCTTCGATACAGGGTTGTAACCGCGGATCTGGACATGTATCTCACGGCTGTCATCACGGCAAAGAACTCGCAAGGTGTCGTTGTGATTACGGCTAAGAGCGTTCATGTACCTGGAACAAAGCCAACGTCAAAGACATCACCTTCTATTTCAGGAGCTGCTGTTTTGGATGGTGCGCTTCAAGCAACTTATGGCAAGTGGACGGCTGTTCCAGAAGCAACCACCTCGGTGCAGTGGTATCGCTGTGATGCGTCTGTTTCGGCTGGCCGTGGATCACTTTCGACTTCGAGTTGTACGAAGATTGCCGGCGCGACGGGCTCCCGATACAAGGTAACTGTCGCGGATCAAGGCAAGCGTCTCGCTGTTGAAGTTAAGGCTAAGAATTCATACGGAAATAATTCCGCACATTCAAAGTCAACTGCTCAGGTGAATTAAGAGGTATTCAGTCACATACCAGTACGTCTGACCGAGAGGCTGTGACGTGGTTTGACTGGATATGTTGTGTGGGGCGATCTGAAAATCAATTCAGATCGCCCCACACGTATGTGACCTTCTGCTTATTAACCAGGTGATAGATCTGTGCCACGTTGCGCAGGTGTCGACGGTTCGAGTTTGTCGGGGTCAACTCAATTAGAGTTGTAAACGTGATTGCTCAGGGCTCGTCAAAGTCGGCCGTAGAACGACTACTTCGAGGTGCGCTCGTCGCGTTTATGATCGCACTATTTTCGGGAACTATTGCCGACCAAGTAACGCGCAACTTCACTCATAGCGCCAACGTTGTGGCGGAGGTGTGGGTTACTTTTGCTGTTATCAGCGGGTATGTTTACCGAACCAAACTCCGTAGTGTTGCCCCAGGCATTGAGTACTTCGATTTAGCTGAGCGAACTAGGCACTGGGTTGGGCGAATAGCGATTCTTGCCGCTATCGCCGCAGTCGTTTTGACGACACTTCCACACGCATCGACAGTGTTTATCGTTGCCAAAGTTGTCGCAATTCTTATCGCCATCGGTGGCGCTGTGGGCTATTGGCTTGCAAGCGAAGAGCCGAAAGCTCAAATCGGTAAATCCGACATCATGCAGCGTGTGAATTCGCGCGTCCTTGGCGGCTGTGCATTTGTCGCAGCCCTACTTGCGTCAATGACTTATCGCACAAGTACCGATGATTTCTATTACGTCAATTTGTCCACATACATTTTCGACAAGGGACAGATTCCAGTACGCGACACTGTGCTCAGCGACCAATACTTCAATGGTTATGCGCGAATGTCATCGTGGGAAGTTCTGTGGGGTGTCTTTGCCCGCATCACTCACATACACGTCGCACTTCTCTTGTACGTAGTGTTTATTCCGCTGGCCGCAGCACTTTCTATTTATGTCTTAGCCAAGCTGATGGAATCAATGGGTATTCGACATCTGAATTTGGCCCTAATTGCGTCAACGATTTTCTTGGCTTTTGATGGGGTACAAGGCTTTACCTTTGGCTCGTATCAAGGACCACGTATTTGGCAAGGAAAGTCATTTTTCCTTGCAGTACTCATCCCATTGCTGTCCTTGCTGATACTGAAATTGCTTCGGTCGGGTAGCAAAGTCGACGCGATCATCCTCATTGGCGCAACGGTCGCTTCACTTGGTGCAACCACCACCACATTCATCATCGGCTTGCCGATGCTTGCTGCTGGTTTGTTCATTGCGCTGATGAATCGCAATCGAATTCAATCATTAGCTTTTTCTGCTTCCATCGCATACCTGCTTGCAACTGCTGTTTTATTCAAGAGAATGTTGGACGCGGAAAACACGACACAAGTGAGCGCTTTGGGACGTGGCGCTGGCGTAATTATTCGCACCGCAAAATACTCAACGCACGATGACATCCCACAATCATTTGATTTGCTCACCAAACTGTCAGGTCCTACTTGGCACGCGACGCTATTCGCATTTGCAGCGGTCGTTGGGTGGATTGCGCTGCGAGGCAATTACGCACGTCAGCTAGTTGCGCTGTATCTTGCCGCGTGGGGCTTCATCAGTAGCCCAGGCATCGTTCAGTTCTATACGGCAGCAACAGGCTCTGCTCCGATTGCCTGGCGTTACATTTGGCTCATCCCCATTCCATTGCTCGTAGGGGCGACGGCCTCTGTTTTGTATGACGGAATTTGGTACACGAGCACTTCACAAAAAATCCGCACGACGACAGCCTTAACCTGGGTTGCTTTGCTCGCGGTTCTGCCCATGACCTTGGGAACTCCGCCTTGGAAGATTGCTCCAGGATCGCGAGTGAGCGCAGACCTCACCAAGCCCGGTGTTTATCGAGTTGGCTTTGGCTATCCTCAAGCAGAAAAAGCTCTGCGTAAGGTTGCGAAGGAACATGACATCGTGTTGGCCCGCAATGGAATTAGCGCCTCTATCAATTCACGAACGACACGGTACTTCACAGTTGGGCTTCGACATGCATACGTCGAACATGCGACTAACGGTTTTAAGAACGGTTTCCCAAAGCAGCGAATTGCACTTGCCACGTATGTTGGCAATCTCGAGGATAAGCCAACGCTTACTGATGCAAAGTTAGCCAGAGATCTGCGGCTTGTTCGCGTGAATGTGGTGTGTATTAGTAAAGAGCAAAGCCATCAAATCCCCACTTTTAAGGCACTGGGGTACATCGATAAACAAGCAAAAGTATCAAAGTCTGATGGTCGTATCTGGGTTTGGTGTGGTCGAACAAATGCATACGACAACTAGCCGCATGCTCTTTGCGGTATTTTTACCGCATGACTACTTTGTCGAATCGACCTAATAAAGCTCTCGTTGTTATTGACGTTCAAAACGGTGTTGTATGGGATGCCTACGATCGTGACCGTATTGTCGGCAACATTGCCTCGCTTGTTGCATCAGCTCGCGCTAACAATGTTCCCGTGGTGTGGGTTCAGCACTCAGACGAGGAAATGCCAATTGGTGGCGAATACTGGCAACTTGTTCCAGAGTTGATTCCGGTTGATGGTGAAGCGCGTGTTGAAAAGCTGTATCGCAATTCATTTGAAGCAACAACACTCGAAGATTCACTCGCAAAACTTGGTGCAGGCGAACTCATCATTTGTGGTTCGCAAACAAACAATTGTGTTCGCCACACAATTCACGGAGCGCTTGATCGTGGTTACGACGTCACGTTGGTTGAAGACGCACACACAACATCAGACTTCGAATGGGATCACGGCGTGATCTCAGCACTGTCGATCATTGACGAACAGAATGCCAATTGCCGTGGATTAAGTTTGCCCGGTAGAAACTGCGACATCGTCTTGTCGGACAACGCATTTAAGAAATTGGGTATTTAAGTAACTAGTTGAAATAACAATGGGCGCTGAAAAAATCAGCGCCCATTGTTATGTGGTTGTTTGTTAGTCGCGACCGTTAAGGATTGCGAGTAAGCGCAGAATTTCGGTGTAGAGCCACACGAGTGTGACGGTCAGACCAAAAGCCATGCGCCATGATTCACGCTCTGGCATGCCCGCGGCCACAGCCTGGGTGATCATTTCGAAGTCCATGACAAGCGAGAACGTTGCCAGACCTACACCGGCAACACAGAGCAGAATGCCGAGCTGACCCATGCCGTAAAAGCCCCAGCCATCGCCGGCGCCAAAAAATGAACTGACGAATGATGCGAGAGCGATTACTAGGTAGGACACCATGGCAATCGAGAACATCTTCATGAAACGACCATTGACGCGGATGATCTGTGACTTGTACATCGACAACATGACACCGAAGGCAACAAGTGTTCCGATAACGGCTTGCTGCGCGATGTTTTCGCCGTACGTTTCGTTGACCCAGAAACTCAATGCTCCGAGGAAGAGTCCTTCGACAGCGCCGTATGCCAAGACAAGTGCAGGAGAAACCTGCTTCTTGAATGCGTTAACGAGTCCGAGCACAAGTGCGCCGATCCACGAGAACATGAACAAGCTTGAGTTCGTCGGTGCGGTCGTCCAACCGATGTAGGCGCCAACGACAATGAGTGCAAAAACAGCCGCTGTCTTCATGATGACATCAGTCACCGTCAATTGACCTTCGACCTTAGGGCCGTTAACAATGCGGGCTAATTCTTCGTCCGAAACAACTGGCGTGTTCATCTTTGAAAAGACGGGATTACGGGAGGCCATGTGTCTTCCTTTCAGGCACGTGTACTTGCGTAACTTGATAATGCCCGCGCTGGGCACCTTTAAACAATGCTAGATCGTGGCCGTGTCAATGACGAAGCGGAAACGGACATCGCTGGCTACAACGCGGTCGTATGCCTCGTTGATCTGGCTTGCTGAGATCACTTCAACTTCGCTGACAATGCCGTGTTCTGCGCAGAAATCAAGCATCTCTTGGGTTTCTTGGATGCCTCCGATGCCCGAGCCAGCCAAACTGCGTTGCTGCGTCATCAATTCGCCACCGTCAATTGAGTACGGCTTTCCTGGCGCGCCGACGCAGACGAGTGTGCCCCACATGCCCAGAGTGCGGATGAACGGCTGCAAATCGATGTCTGCCGAGACTGTGTTAATGATGATGTCGAATGAATTCTGTGCGGCTTTGAGAGCGCTTGCGTCACTTGTGCAAATGAATGTGTGTGCACCCATGGCAAGAGCATCGTCGCGCTTACTTTCACTGTGACTCAATACAGTGACGTGAGCACCCATCGCTGCGGCAATTTTCACACCCATGTGCCCAAGTCCGCCGAGTCCCATTACGGCCACATTCTTACCAGGGCCAGCGTTCCAATGGCGAAGCGGTGAGTACACAGTCACGCCAGCGCAAAGCAGGGGAGCCACGCCTGTGATGTCGAGTGATTCTGAAACGTGAAGAACGTGATCAGCTTTGGCCACGATGTTCTTGGAGTAGCCACCATAAGTCGGTGTAGTTCCATCCGCTTCGGTTGCGTTGTACGTCCACGTCGTGTGTGTAAGGCAGTAGTTATTCTTTCCTAATTTGCAGTTCTTGCATTCGCCGCAAGAATCAACGAAGCAACCGATGCCGGCAAGATCGCCGACTTTGAAATTCGAAACTGCTGAACCAACTTCAACAATTCGGCCCACAATTTCGTGGCCAGGAACCATTGGGAAGATTGCTGGACCCCACTCTTCACGTACTTGGTGAATGTCAGAGTGACAGATTCCCGCGTACTCGATGTCGATTGACACATCGTTCACGCCAACTTCACGACGTTCAAATTCCCAAGCTTCTAACTTGCCACCGGCTGTCTGCGCTGCGTATCCACGAGTTGTAGTCATCATGTCTCCTTGTTTCTCTAATGGTACGAGTTAGTGCATCAACGCGTTTACTGAGCAGTAATCGCAAGTTACGTGAGTAGAACGTAAGCGTTGTGTAAGCAAGTGGCGAAATCGTATCGCTGACGGAGATTTCTTTGGCACATTCCCTTAGATTCACAACTATGTCTCATGAAACCACTCTCCGTGGAAGTCTCCTTACTGACTTGCATATCAAAGTTCCAGCAGTTACCGCCTTCTTTTGGGTAATTAAAGTTCTTGCCACAACAGTTGGTGAAACCTTCGCAGATTTTCTTAATAGCAACTTAAACATGGGGCTTACAAAAACTTCACTCGTCATTACTGGCCTGTTGATCCTCGCCCTTGTTTTCCAGTTTCGGGCAAAAACTTACATCCCAACCATTTACTGGCTCGTAGTCATTTTGATCAGTGTCGCGGGAACTTTGATTACGGACAACCTCACCGACAATCTCGGAGTAGCTCTAAAGTCCACAACGTTGATCTTTGCAATCTGCCTGGCAATCACTTTCGTCATTTGGCATCGCGTAGAAGGAACACTCTCAATTCACAGTGTTCGCACAACCCGCCGTGAAGCCTTCTATTGGTTGACGATTCTTTTCACATTCGCACTGGGTACCGCTGCCGGCGACCTTGTCAATGAAAGCTTTGCAATTGGCTACACAAAGGGCTTAGTACTTTTCGGCGCACTTATCGCAGCTTTCGCAATTGCTTACAGATTTGGCTTGAATGCCGTACTTGCCTTTTGGGCCTGCTATGTATTGACACGACCACTTGGCGCATCACTTGGCGACCTTCTTACTCAGCCAGTAATTCCTGAAGAAGACGGTGCTTTTCCAGGTCTTGGATATTCCACGTTTGCAGTCAATGCAATCTTTGCTGTGATCATCGTCGTTCTTGTTGGTTATCTGCAGATTTCAAAGGTAGATCAGATCACGCCTGACAAGTTTGCGGATGCGACCGAGTAGTTAGTTCAGCGCTCTTCTTGAACAGAGTTACCCCCATCAACGACCAATACTTGGCCGGTGATGTAGGACGCTTCACGGGAAGCAAGCCAACCTACGGCCGCCGCTACCTCTGCCGGAGTGGCCGAACGACCCATAGGTGTCTTAGCCCCGTGGCCAACTTCGCTTTCAAGTTGTGAATCAGTCTGAATCCAGCCTGGTGCCACAGCATTCACCGTAATTCCGCGAATAGCTTCGTCGACGGCGAGTGCCTTCGTAAATCCGACCATTCCAGCCTTTGACGTCGCATAAGCAACATCGTTTCTAATAGCCATGACGGGTCCCGTCACGCTTGACATCATGATGATGCGACCGTGTGAAGACTTTCGGATTGTTGGCAGGGCTGCATGCGTCACGTAAAAGGCGGAATCTAGATTGCGCGAGAGTGAACCTCGCCATCCCGCGATCGTCATGTCAGCTGCATCTTCGGCTTCCCCGGATTCATGTTGTGGTGCAGCCATACTGGTCATGCCCGCGTTATTCACCAAGATGTCTAGCCCGCCAAGTTTGCTTACTGCGTCAGCAACCATCGAAGCCGCTTGCCCGGGAACAGTCAGATCGGCACAACTGGCAAACGCCGTCACACCTGCTGCCTTCAATTCCTCTGCCCGCTGCAAGACTCGCTCGCTTGCGCCTGTCAGATAAACCGAGGCGCCCATCTCGGCGAGCAACTGTGCACTGACATATCCAATACCCGTTGCCGAACCAGCGCCGGTGATGAGCGCCTTGGCGCCCGTGAGGTCAAAAGCCATGTGAAGTCCTAGTTGCTAATGGGGATGGTGTGACTAAGTATTGCGAAAAAGCCCGTAAATGTGGCACTAATCGCGTGCTATCTCACATGTTTCTGGGCGGTTTGCCCAAAATTGACTGGCAAGATTGGAGGTACGTCTCCAAGGAGTAGGTATGTCAGCAAATAGCCCCGGTTACGCCATCACATTGCGTGTTGAACTCAGCCCAGAGTCAGCATCAACCGCAGGACTTGCTCAAGCAGTCAGCGACTGTGGCGCAAGTTTGACGGCGCTCGACGTTGTCGAATCCAGCTACGAGCGCATGGTCGTCGACGTGACCTGCGATACCTCAGATGTTGATCACGCAGACCAGGTCACCGCTGCAATTAAGGCGCTGCCCGGAGCCACCGTGCGCAACGTCAGCGACCGTACCTTCCTGTTACACCTCGGCGGAAAAATCGAAGTCAAGCCAAAGGTGCCACTTCGTACCCGAGATGACTTGTCCCGCGCGTACACCCCAGGTGTAGCCCGCGTATGTATGGCAATTGCCGAAGATCCAAAGAGTGCCCGCCACCTCACGATCAAGCGCAACACGGTTGCAGTTGTTACCGACGGTTCTGCGGTACTTGGACTTGGCAACATCGGTCCAGCTGCTGCGCTTCCTGTGATGGAGGGTAAGGCTGCCTTGTTCAAGCAGTTTGCCGACGTGGATGCATGGCCCGTTTGCCTCGACACTCAAGACGTTGATGAAATCGTTCGCACTGTTCAGATTCTTGCTCCGCAGTATGGCGGCATCAACCTCGAAGATATTTCAGCACCACGTTGCTTCGAAGTAGAAGCACGGTTGCGCGAACTTCTCGACATCCCCGTTTTCCACGATGACCAGCACGGTACGGCAATCGTTGTACTCGCTGCATTGCAGAACGCATTAAAGATCGTGAAGAAGAAGCCAGAGGATTTGAAGATCATCCTGAGTGGAGCTGGCGCAGCCGGTACCGCAATTGCGCAGTTGCTCATGGAAACTGGCGTGAAGAACATCGTTGCTTTTGATTCCAAGGGCGCTGTCTATGACGGTCGTCCTGGCGGCAACAGCACCAGCACCTGGATGCTTGAAAACACGAACAAAGATGAATTCAAGGGAACGCTTGGCGAGAGTCTCAAGGGCGCAGATGTATTTATTGGCGTCAGCGCACCAGACATCATCACCGAAGCCGAAGTAGCAACGATGGCTGATAAGTCAATCGTGTTCGCAATGGCTAACCCTGATCCTGAAATCGATCCGATCTTGGCCGCCAAGCACGCCGCGATTGTTGCAACGGGACGAAGCGATTATCCGAATCAAATCAATAACGTTTTGGCATTCCCTGGAATTTTCCGCGGCTTGCTGGATGCTGGCGCGTACAAGATCACGACTGCGACGTTGATCGCTGCGGCTCAAGCAATTGCAGATTGCGTAAAGCCAGAACAGCTCAACGCCAGCTACATCGTGCCAAGCGTTTTCGACCCGCATGTCGCAACCTCTGTTGCTGCAGCCGTTCAGCGCGTTGCTGAGGCTGGCAAGTAACAAATTTGTCTGAAAGTAAGGCTCATAGCTCAGCGGCTATGGGCCTTACCTTTTGAGCAAAGTGGGGTTCTCGAAAAGATCTTCACTATCCACGGGACATTCGACGCTTGACCGTTATTTAGTTGAAAGTTAAACTAAAGTAATTGAACCTTCAACTTTTCAGGAGAAACACATGGCAGATCTAGCTGCAGTAAATGGCACATGGGCAATCGACCCATCACACTCACGTCTTGGCTTCGAAGCCCGTCACGCAGTTGTCACCAAGGTCCGCGGTCACTTCGCTGACTTCACCGGCACCGTAGTCGTAGGCGCAGACCTCGCATCATCAAGCGTTGTCGTAGACGCAAAGCTCGATTCAATCGACACTGGCTCGGCAGACCGCGATGGTCACCTCAAGAGCGCTGACTTCTTCGACACCGAGAACACCAATGTTCTTTCTTTCAAGTCAACTTCAATCAAGGCTGATGGCGACGATTACATCGTTACTGGCGACCTAACAATCAAGGACGTCACCAAGAGCGTTGATCTCAAGGTTGAAGCAACTGGCACCGCAACCGATCCATTCGGCAACGTGCGCGCAGGCTTTGAAGGCACTGCCGAAATCAATCGCAAGGACTTCGGTCTGACCTGGAACGTTGCACTTGAAGCTGGCGGCCTATTGGTCAGCGAAAAGATCAAGTTGCAGCTCGACATCTCAGCAATCAAGCAGGCATAACTTTCTGCACCAACAGCGAAGGCCGGCTCCCACAATCGTGGAGGTCGGCCTTTGGTGTTTCCGGTTATTAATTAACCAGCAAGTGCGTCACGGAATCGATCCATGACAGATCGGCGAGTCTGTACGTTTCCGTACTTATCTGCCTTGAATGAACGAACGATCGATGGAATCTGACCGATGCGATCTTCTGCGATTGCATTGTTGATGTAGATCGCATAGCTGACCTGGAGATCATCCTGGCTTAGCTCTTTGACCATATTCTTGTCATCCGCTTTGTGAGCGAGACTCATATTTCCTCCAAATACGCGGGTTTTGCGTACTTTTAGTATCTCACGGCTTCGTTACCAAAAAGTTACCAAAGCCCATGCTCTGAGTGAACAGTGCTGTGAGACTGCCCACACGCGCAGCCTGAACGACCTGTGAAACGCGAGTAACATTGCTGAACATGACCGAGTCGCGCGATCACCTGACCCACATTGATGCCTCTGGCAATGCCCACATGGTTGATGTGGCAGATCGCGATGTGACGGTTCGTACCGCAAGTGCGACAGGCCGAGTACTACTCAGCCCAAAAGTTGTTGCGATGCTTCGCGATAATTCGGTGCCAAAGGGTGACGTTCTTGCAACGGCACGTATCGCAGGAATCATGGGGGCCAAGCGCACTCCAGATTTGATTCCGCTGTGCCACCCAATTGCCATTCACGGTGTCAATCTCGAACTTGCCACAGAGGACTTTGGCGTTCAGATCAACGTTTCCGTTAAGACTGCAGACCGCACTGGCGTGGAAATGGAAGCACTCACCGCTGTCACCGTTGCTGCACTCACCGTCATTGACATGGTCAAGGCAATTGATCCCGGCGCGCAAATTACCGACGTTGGTGTGACTGAAAAAGACGGCGGTCGTAACGGACTGTGGACTCGATAGTCCTATGAGTCATCGCGCGGCAGTTATTACTGCGAGTAATCGAGCTAGCCAAGGTATCTATGCAGATACCAGTGGCGAGATCCTTCGCGACGGACTCATTGCTCTGGGCTACGACGTAGCTGAAGTAACTGTTGTCCCTGACGACGTAGAGCTCATTCAACATGCGATCGCGAGTGCGTTGACTTCTGGAATTGACTTAGTCGTAACGACCGGCGGAACTGGTATTTCACAATTTGATCTCACGCCAGAAGCAACAGCTCCACTTATTAAGAAACTGTTACCTGGAATTCCAGAAGCACTCCGCGCCTACTCACGAGATAAAGTGCCAACGGCGGATCTGACGCGTGGCCTTGCAGGTGTTACCGATGGGACACTCATTATCAACTTGCCTGGTTCACCAGGCGGCGTCCGCGACGGCCTTGTCATTATTGAGCGCCTTGCCGGTCATGTACTTGAGCAAATTGCTGGCGTTGACCACACACCAAGTAGCTAATTCATGACCGCTGTCTCACGCTGAGGCCAGAGGTATGACAGATTAGAAACGTGAGCCTAGGTCTAGCAACGCGTTCTGCAGAGCGCCTCAAGCAACGAGAGTTGCGCAAGATGAAGCTCGTTGCGACAGGTTTCCTTTTAGGATCAGCAATCATTTTCGTCGTAGCGCGCCGCATCGAAACTCACGGCGGACCGACCTGGGTTGCGTATGTTCGTGCAGCAGCTGAAGCCGGCATGGTTGGCGGCATTGCCGACTGGTTTGCTGTCACAGCCCTGTTTCGTCACCCTTTAGGCATTCCAATTCCACACACCGCAATCATTCCAAGACGCAAAGATGCGATCGCTGAAGGATTAAGTGAATTCGTAAGCGACAACTTTTTGAGCGAAAAAGTCGTACGCGACAAGTTATCTAGCGCACGCATTGCCCAACGCCTAGGTTCCTGGATCAGCGATCCTGCCAACGCCACAACCGTCACCAATGAAATGGCTACCGGCATTGCATGGCTAACCGAACTTGGCGATGATGAGCAGATTGCCGCGGTTATCGAAGAACAATTTCGTCGCATTGCAAATAACTTTGATGCCGCGACTCCGCTTGCTGCGCTAGTTGATCGCATCATTGCGAACCAGGCGTACGGCCCAGTTGTTGACCTCTTGGTTGACACCCTTGAACACCGTTTAGTCAGCGACCCACAACGTGCCCAAGATTGGTTCGACAAACAATTGCCGAAGTGGCTTCCTGGTTTTGGTAAAGACCGAGTAGGCGAGTGGGTCTACGGACATTTGATTGATTGGACCAAAGCTGTCCGCAGTGACCTCGATCATCCGATTCGTAAATGGGTTGAGCGCGGCTTGGTTGAGCTTGCCGACAACTTACGGGACGACGAACAACTCGGATTGCGAGTCAACGAAATCAAGATGGAACTGGTTGACCGCGGAGAAATTCGTCATACCGTTTCCGATCTGTGGATTTCTGCAAAGAACACGTTAAATGACGATGCTCAGAATCCAGTAAGCCCACTTCGCGTGAAGGCCACATCATTACTTGTTCAGTTCGGGGAAAAGCTTTCGAACGATCCTGCTTTGCGCAACACCATTGACTCAGCGATTGAAAATGTTGCAGGACATTTAGTCGAAAGTTATCGAGATGAAATAGCGGGCATCATTACAGACACGATTGCTCGCTGGGATGCTAACGACACTTCGCGCAAGATTGAACTTCATGTGGGAAGAGACCTGCAATTCATTCGTGTGAATGGAACTGTGGTCGGCGCCTTGGCGGGACTGCTGATTTATGCCGCAGGTCAATTAGTTGCTGGTTAGTAAGCCGCGCGACCTAGTCGGTCACGGACAGCTTCAGCTAAACCTTCATCTTGCGGTGTGACAACGTAAATCACGTCTAGGTGCTGTTCGTCGGCAGAGCGCAATGCTGCATACAACGAGTTTGCGAATTCTTCGATCGTTGTCGGAGCAGCTAAACGAGTTACTCCAACAGGGGTCGAGATCTCGCGAAATGCGATCAATCCACCTGTGGTGAGTGAAGCCACGATCTCAGCGTTGATCAACTGAACCGAGGCTTTCGGCGAATAGTGCGAGGCCAGTGCTCCAGATACACGCGGCGCATCTGTTCCTTGTTCGGCAACAGGCAGCCCAGTGATATCAGTAATGGTCTTACGCGTGATGCCGCCTGGCCGCAAAATCACAGGCTGATCGCCAGTGGCCAGCACAATCGTTGATTCAACTCCAACGTCACATGGCCCGCCGTCCAAAATCGCCCCGTCATGCGCAGTCAGATAGTCACCGAGATCTGCGGCAACATGTTGCGCACTGGTTGGCGACACATGACCAAAGCGGTTAGCACTTGGCGCAACAACACCGTGGATATCTCGCAGCGATAATTCATTCAACATTTTTAGTGTGAGTGAGTGAGCCGGCACTCGAACCGCAACAGTGTCTTGGCCACCAGTGATGTGATCGGTTGCACGCGTGGTTCGCGGACCAACTAATGTCAACGGTCCAGGCCAGCAGACGCGTGCTAAATCAATTGCCCACTGTGGAAGTTCGCGAATCCACAGCATGGCCTCATCGAGCGATGCAACATGCACAATCAGTGGATGATTTGTTGGGCGGCCTTTGGCAGCGAAAACGTGAGCCACTGAATCCGGGTTTGATGCATCTGCTGCAAGCCCGTAAACAGTTTCGGTAGGAATCGCACAAAGCGATCCACTCGCTATGACGTCAGTTGCCTCGTGAGGGTCAGTGACGATCACGATTTATCCCCACCAGAATGCGCATGCGATTGCGACATAAAGCGCCAGCAAGGCAGCGCCTTCAAACCACGTAGATTCGCCATCTTCGACTACGACAACAGTGATCAATGTTGCGATGACAAGCACCGCAAGCAGCATCGGCGTTAAAACCAGCGTGAATGTAGCGGCACCAACCAGTGGCGCAGCCAATGCGATCAATGGAGCCACAATCATCGCGACCTGGACCGGAGACTGCAAAATGATTTGCAGCGCATACTCAGGTTGGTTACGTGCACACAGTTGAATACCCACGACATTTTCAACTGCATTGCCAGCAATCGCCACGATGATCAAACCCGCGAACGTGGCATTGATGTTGAGCGAATCCATCGCCGGCGAAAGAGCTGAAACAAACCAATCTGAGACAAAGGCTGATGCAATACCTGTGACTGCGAGAATCGATACGCCGAGGGTGAGTGACCACGCTCCATGATGTTCAGTTTCACTTCGAGCTTCCATCGCCTCGGTTGATGACGTTGTCGGCCCAGCACCCGTGCGCAAAATATCTGGCAAGGACGCTGCAAACAGAGCCAACAGCAAAAGCGAAATGACGATCGTGATAACTCGCTCATGTCCAGCTGCTGGCGTATGCAATGTCGAAGTAAGCGTTGGAATTGCTAAGACCGCCACACTGAGCAGCAGCATCAATCCAAGTTGCCGGCTAGCGACTTCGCTAAAACGTTGTCGCCCATGCTTCAATCCACCTACGACATAGGCAAGGCCGGCAACGAGAAGCACATTTGCCAGTACTGAGCCGACGATGGTGGCTTTAACGACGTCATAAAGTCCGGCCTTAAGCGCGAACATAATGACAAAAATTTCTGGAAGGTTTGCCAGAAACGATTGAAGTACGCCAGTTGCACCGGGACCCAATTTGTCGCCGATTGCTTCCACGCATCGACCGACCAAGCTCGCAAGCGCGGCCAGAGCAATGCCGGCAACAACGAAAGCGACGATCGGACCATTGGAATTGTGAAAGACCCCAGCTGCGATCGTAGCCGCCACACAAACTGCAAGTAGTTTTCGATCACTACTACTGAATGGTCCTGATGTGCCGTGTGGCATGTGAATCACTGGCATTGCGCGACGCGACCCACGGGAACTTCTGCGTTCGGTGGTCGATGGCGTCGGATCAATGCGGCGTCTGGACATGGCTTCAGTCTACTGAAACAGGAGTTGCCACTTCGATCGCTGAAATGATGCGTTCCCGCAAAACGCCTGCACGCATTGCAAAATCACGTTGGCGCTTAACGAATTCGGCTCGCCCTTCTGGAGTCTCAACCCGAATTGGCGCCACACCTAATTCGAGTAAGTCGTAGGGAGCCACCTGCATGTCCACAAGGCGTATATCTCGAGCAAGCGAAAACGTCTCTCGAATAATTTCACTTCCAAGTAACGGGGCAAGCTGCTGTGCGTACTTGTATAAATCCATGTTTCCATGAAGGCATCCGGGTTGTTCTTGATCAATTTGATCTATGCGGGTGAGTTGTAATGGATTAATAGGACGAGCTTCATCCGTGAAGAAACGAAATGCATCGAAGTGTGTGCAGCGTAAACCTTGTTCATTGATCGTCGCGCGGATCTCGTCTTGAGATAAACGAAGGGGCCAGGCTTCATGGCGAACGTCATTTTGACCAAGCACCATTGCCCATTCGTGTAATCCAAAGCAGCCAGAACGTGCGGGCCGCGAATGTGTCAGTGCAAGGAAGTTTCGAATCGTGGCGAAAGTTGACTGTGAATCTTTGAACCAGGTGGGGTCTATAGAAATTACGCCATCTACAAATTCGTATCGCGCGTCGGCAAGTTCGTCAAAATCCTGCGCCGTGGCTTCCAGTGCATAACCAAACCCAGGATGCCAATTGCGAAGTTTCTTTGGACTGATCGGGTAGTACTCGAAGAGAAAGTCATCGACAGGATGTTTCTCTTGGCGGGCTCGACGAGTAAGGCGCGGAGTAATCCATGGCTCAACGATGGAATAGTGCTCATCGCGCAGCGCGTGCCACTTTTCGAGGCGGAGCAGTTCCAT
>CANFIL010000002.1 GCA_947447095.1 Actinomycetota bacterium
AACATGTCCGAGCAATACAGCAAGGTCAGTTTCGTCAGCGATGAGAAGAGTATCTGCGGTAGCACCGATACGCCGTGCGCGAATGCCAATTTGTTCGGCCGATTCTTCACCAGAAATGTAAAGCACTGTTCGTGGCTTTTTTGTTCCCCGTGCAAACTGATCTGCAGCAGCAAGCAGGAGAGTGGATTTACCAACACCAGGTTCGCCCGCAAGTAGCACGCATTGCCCGGCAACGAGTCCGCCACCAAGCACACGATCAAGTTCGCTCAAACCTGTACTGGAACGTTCAACTTCACGTTGTGGAATTTGGCTGACAGGTCGTGCTGGTGTCGATGGCGCTACACCTGAAGTCGAACTCTTCAATCCCGCAGCTGAAGGTGCAGCAGTTGTTTCAACTACTGAACTCCATGCTTGGCATTCGGGACAGCGTCCAACCCACTTGGCACCAGTCCAACCACACTCGGTGCACTTAAATGATGCGCGAACTTTTGCCATGCGTAAAGACTACGCGCGACTGCCGACACTCGGGTCGGCGATCCTCAGGCCGAACTAAGACTCTTTAGGCGTTGCTGGGTGAATGGCAAACATCTTGCGCGACTTGTTGTCGGCGTTTGCATTAACAGCAGCCAAAGCAAGTTCACGTGCCTTGCAGTGTTCAACCAAAATCTTGTAGCACTTCTTGCCCATCAGCTTGGTGAGCTCGGCTTCGTACGATTCATAAACCGGCTTGGCACCAACGTGCGCCTCGGTTGCAGTTGTGCAGTACCAGTCGAGTTCTGATCCGCCAGGACCCCAACCGCGACGGTTGAATTCTTCAATACCGATAACCAAAATTTGAACACCATCAGGGCGATCAACTAATTCGTACGTCCGGCGAATTGGAAGTTCCCAACACACCTGAGGTTTCGTTTCAACGTAGTGAACGCCAAGCTTGTCAGCCAGGATGTGGAACGCACATCCGTCGCCACCCTCGAAACCATTGCGGTTGTGGAAGATGCATCCGCCACGGACAGCGCGAGTCTTTAACTGGCCTTCGTCGTCCTTTTCAAAGACGCCCTTCTTGCCTTGGCCCTCTTCGAAGTTCTGCCAGATCTCAGGCGTGAGCAACTTGATGTACTTCTTAGTGTTCTTTTCATCTTCCTTATCGGCGATGTGAGCACCAAGATTGCAGCAACCAACGTCAGGGTTCTTTTCATCGATGCCTTTGCAGCCACGACCCCAAATGCATGTCCAACGACTGGTCAACCACGTCAGGTCGCACTTGTACAAATTGGTGTCATCGTCGGGGTCAACGAACTCTACCCACGCACGTGCAAAATCAAGATTCTTTTCAGCCACGGGATGAGCCTAATAGGAAGCACGCGGTTTAGTGGAACTGTGGGCAATGTTCATACGTCTTAACTTTGTGTTCACATGGGCTCGTTATTCTTCGAGTATGCGCTTGGCAGTTCTAGACGTTGGCTCGAATACGTTGCATCTTCTTGTGGTAGATGCGCACCATGGAGCTGCTCCGAGTGCCGCCTTGTCCCGCAAATTTGAATTACGCCTAGCTGAGTCGCTCAATAAAGATGGTGAACTCAAGAAGAGTGCCGTGCGAAAGTTGATCGAAGCGCTCAACGAATGCAAGAACGAAATTGCCAAGCTGGATTGCATTGAAACGCTCGCCTTTGCAACATCGGCCATTCGTGACTCAGCAAACTCCGAAGAAGTATTGGCTCAGGTGCTATCCGAAACGGGTATCGAACTTCAAGTCCTCGACGGTGAGCATGAAGCCATCTTGACTTTCCTTGCCGTCCGTCGGTGGTACGGCTGGAGTGCCGGGCGTCTTTTGGTCGCGGACATTGGCGGCGGTTCGCTTGAAGTTGCGCAAGGTGCGGACGAACATCCTGATTTTGCTAAATCCATTCCGCTCGGTGCCGGTCGACTGACGCGTGACTTTTTTACGAGTGACCCGCCGGCCAAGAGCGAAGTAAAGGCCCTGCGCAAGTACGTCCGCAGCACGTTAGCTGGCGAACTTGGCCAAATATTGCGCCATGGTGAACCGGAGCATGTCGTTGCCACAAGTAAGACCTTCAGGCAGCTTGCTCGCATCACTGGTGCTGCTCCGTCAAGCCACGGTCCATTTGTACGACGCATCTTGACTGCAACGGACCTCGATAAATGGGTTGAACGTCTATCGGTCATGTCTGCCCGTGAGCGGGCGACTTTGCCAGGTGTTTCCGAAGGCCGTGCTGAACAGCTACTTGCAGGCGCAATTGTGGCGCAGGAAACAATGGAACTTCTTCACGTAGACGTTTTCGAAATCTGTCCTTGGGCATTGCGTGAGGGAATAATTTTGCGCCGACTCGACTGGTTCGAAGAATAGGCGTGAAAGCGACGTAACCTACCAATGGTCGTAAAGTATTACTTAGTAATCCCATTGGATGGAGTCCCATGCTTCGCAAATCTCTCGTAGCCGCGTCACGCAGCGAGAAACTTGAACACCTTGTATCAACATCGCCACTCAGCCGTGGCGTTGTGAACCGCTTTGTTGCGGGAACAACTACTGCTGATGTCATCACGAAGGTGAAAGAACTTAAAGAGAAAGGGCTGCTGGCGACCATCGATCGTCTTGGCGAAGAAACCAAAGATCCAGCGCAGGCTCAGGGCACTGTTGACGCCTACGTCGATTTGTTGCGCGCACTGTATGCAAACCAACTCACTGAATGGGCTGAAGTTTCAGTCAAGCTCAGTGCAGTAGGTCAAGCACTTCCAGGCGACGGTGAGGCCATTGCACTTGCCAACGCTCTCAAGATTTGCGAAGTTGCCAACGATGTGAAAACAACGGTGACTTTCGATATGGAAGATCACACGACAATTGATTCGACACTTCGCATCTTGCACAAGGTGCGTGAAACATACCCGTCAACAGGCGGAGTTCTTCAGGCGCAGTTGTATCGCACCGAAGATGATGTCAATGCGCACGCCTTCAAAACCTCGCGCATTCGTCTATGCAAGGGCGCATACGCTGAAGGTCCCGATGTGGCATTCATCGAACGCGCTGATATTGATAAGGCTTACGTTCGCAACATGCGCACGCTTCTTGACTCCGAGGGCTATCCGATGCTCGCGACGCATGACCCACGATTGGTTCAAATTGGCCAGGCACTTGCACTTCGTTCTGGTCGCGCAAAAGACACATTTGAATTCCAGATGCTGCTCGGCGTTCGTCCTGAAGAGCAACTACGCCTCGTCGCATTGGGTCACAAGGTCCGTGTTTACGTGCCTTACGGCGACGAGTGGTACGCCTATTTGATGCGTCGAATGGCAGAAAAGCCTTCTAACTTGGCGCTATTCATGCGGTCGCTAGTTTCTCGCTCGTAGGAACACCCTTTATCCTTAGATTTCTAAGGAGGATGTCATGACAATTGGCATTATTGGTGCTGGCGTAATGGGCGAGACGCTTCTCGCGGGACTATTGCGAGCTGGCATGCCTCCGGCTGACTTACTGATCGCAGAACGCAGAGAAGATCGCGGCGCCGAACTAGCCGCAAAATATGGCGTCGAAATCCTCGACAATGCATCGGTTGCAAGCCGCGCAGAAACAATCGTGCTACTTGTGAAGCCACAAGACATGGCAGCAGTTCTCGGTGAAATTTCTCCGACTCTGAAACAGGGCGCATTAGTTATTTCCATTGCAGCCGGTATCACCACGAAGTATCTCGAAAGCTTGTTGCCATCGGGAACGCATGTGGTGCGAGCAATGCCAAACACACCTGCATTGTTCGATCAGGCCATGACAGCAATTAGCCCAGGTTCGACATGTACCGATGCGCACTTGAAGACTGCTGAAGATTTACTCAAGAGTGTTGGCAAAGTGATGCAACTTCCTGAGAAGTATCAAGACGCAGTGACGGCAATTTCCGGTAGCGGACCTGCCTACATTTATTACGTTGGCGAAGCAATGATCGAGGCAGGAGTCATGCTTGGCCTACCTCGCGATCTTGCAACTGAGATGGTTCAGCAAACGGTGTTTGGCGCAGCAACGATGTTGAAGGACAGCGGACTGCATCCGACAGTTCTGCGCGAACAAGTGACATCACCAGGTGGAACGACTGTTGCAGCGCTTCGCGTGTTTGATGATTTCAAAGTGCGCGCCGCGTTCTTATCGGCAATGGAAGCTGCTCGCGATCGGTCACGCGAACTCGGATCGTAATCGCGATCCTAAATTACACTCGTGTAACTTGAGTATTCGACTTTCACATCAGTCACACTTGCCACTACATTGGTGACTTCACATGATGCATGTTTGCAAACCCGGAGGGGAAGCCGGTAATTAGCAAGCTGCGAGAAAGACTAAAAGGTTGCAAATGCCATCTCCAACTGGTCGCCCTCTAGGCGAAGTACGATTCTTGACCGTTGCCGAAGTTGCTGCAGCAATGCGCGTTTCAAAGATGACGGTTTACCGCCTAGTTCATAGTGGCGAGATGCCAGCTGTGCGCGTTGGTCGCTCATTCCGAGTTCCAGAGCAAGCTGTGCACTCATACCTGCAGGAATCGTTCGTCGAAGCAGGCTAGTAAGACCATCCGCGCCAGTCACATAGACTAAGGGCGCTAGAGAAATTCACGACTAGAAAAGAAGAGGCGGTCCTGTGGGCTCCGTAATCAAGAAGCGCCGCAAGCGTATGGCCAAGAAGAAGCACCGCAAGATGCTGAAGAAGACACGCGCGAAGCGTCGTAAGTAGCGCAAGACCTAAAGCTTGTAATCAACCTCTGGAGTGGTTGGCAACGTCATATGACATTGTCCGATCGCTCCAGAGGTTTTTCTGTGCCCAAAATCAGAGGCGTCGGTAAGCCACGTTTATTGTTCGCGGCGATCTTTCACGAGGGCGGCGATAGCAAGACCAGCGGCTGCGCCAGCCAAAGCCACGCCAAATGCACCGGCTGGTAATCCGTAGCGCTTGACTAAATGCTGACGACGGAAATCGTGAACAGGCCACTCATGCTCAACGGCGTAACTTTTCAGTCCGCTGTCGGGATTGATCGCGATGGGATTTCCGACCGTGCTCAGAAGTGGAATGTCGTTGCTGGAATCGCTGTACGCGAAACTATGGCTCAAATCGATTCCACGGTCTTGTGCGAGTTGCTCAACTGCGATGGCCTTCTCCATGCCATGCATCGGGGCACTCTTCAGGTGGCCCGTGTAGCGCCCGTGAACGACCTCGCTGACGGTTGCTATGGCACCAGAAAGTCCAAGTCGAGACGAGATGATGTTTGCTAGCTCAATTGGAGCGGCTGAAACCAACCACACTTCGTGTCCAGCTGCGCGATGTGTGTGGGCAAGTTGGACCGTTCCTGGCCACATTTTGTCAGCCATCAGTTCGTCGTAAATCTCAGCACACAACTCGTTCATCTCTTCGACTGTGCGGTCCTTTGCAAATGCCAATGCGTTCTCAGTGATGCGAGCCATATCGTTCATGTTTTCGGATCCCGAGACCAGGAACTTGCCTTGCGTGAATGCGTAGTTGGCAAGGTCAGATGCCGTCAGAATCTTGCGCGAAAAAAGGCCGCGAGCAAGGTGATAGATGCTGGCGCCTCGCATAATCGTGTTATCGATGTCGAAGAACGCTGCGATCTTTGGCGTTGCTAAATCTTCACCCATGCCATAACTGTACCCAGCATGGAGTGTGCCACACTTCTTACAGAAGGTAGGTGGCAGAAACGTGGAGTCGCGTGTAGTCCTCATTGCAAAACCAGGCTGTCATTTGTGCGATAACGCACGGTTAACAATTGCCCGCGTGTGCAATGAACTCGGCGTTTCGTGGAGTGAACTTTCAATTTTGGATGACCCAAAACTTGCTGATAAATACTTTGAATCAATCCCGGTAACGCTTGTTGATGGAAAGCAACACGATCAATTTTCTGTTGATGAAAATCGTTTGCGTACTGCACTTACAGCGTCCTAGTCAAATCACATCAGTCACATCTTTAACATCCAAAAAATCGTGATTTTCCTATAGTCGACAACGATTTCCCTTAGCACGAAGTTGACCGCTAACGCCAATTTTGACTGGCGCGAACTTGCGCATAATGTGTCACCCAAGAACGCAAAGTAAAGGTCACAACATGCCACAGTCGCGATTGCCGAAAGCGCAAACATCTGCGCGCGGTGGCATCCCTGAAGCGACTGTGACTCGACTCCCTATGTATCACCGCGCACTTGTTGCGATGGCTGCGCGCGGCGTTCTACTCGTCTCCTCAGAAGAACTTGCTGAAGCAACTGCAGTGAACTCCGCAAAGCTTCGTAAGGATCTGTCGTTCCTCGGTTCGTATGGAACACGCGGCGTTGGTTACGACGTCGAATTCTTGTTGTACCAAATCGCACGCGCCCTGGGCTTGACTCAGGAATGGCCTGTTGTGATCGTGGGCGTTGGAAATCTTGGCCATGCATTGGCTGGATACCCAGGCTTTGCATCACGCGGGTTCACAGTGGTCGGACTCTTTGATGCTGACCCTCGTCGCATCGGCGAACAGATCGTTGTCGCAGGAACATCCATGACAGTGCGCGACGTGCGCGAGCTTCATGCATCAATGCATGAGTTGAACGCATCGATTGGCGTCATTGCGACCCCTGAATCTGGCGCTCAGCAAGTGTGCGATCTGCTCGTTGAGCACGGCGTCACCAGCATCCTGAACTTTGCACCCGTCATCCTCGAAGTTCCAGAGGGTGTCGATGTGCGTCGCGTAGACCTGGCGACAGAGCTACAAATTTTGGCATTCCACGAACAACGCAAGTCACAACTTGTACTGTCCGAAACCAGTGCAAGTTAACTCACGAGAAACAAAGTAGGTGCAGCAATGATCTCTCGACCAGCAGCAGCTGTCGGAGTGTCCTTTGTGATCGCCGGTCCTGGAGACCCCGATCTACTCACAGTTCGCGCACACCGATTACTTAAGACCGCTGATGTGGTCCTCGCTGATGCCGAAGTCGTTGAGTTAGCAATGCAGGTTGCTACGGGCGAAGTGCTCGTCGCAAATGACAGCAACGGTGTCCCGCTGTCTGTTGCGGCCCGTACCAAGGTCATTACAGATGCACGTAAGAGCGATCGCGTTATTGCTCGTCTTCTCTCGGGAGACCCAGTACTTGATGGACGTCTTTCGCTTGAGACCGAGGCAATTTCAAAGACTGGACTAGTTTTCGAAGTAGCTGCTGGCGTCACACCGCTTGCTGCAGCTGCAGCACACACAGGTATCTCGTTGACCGGTGGCCGCACTCGTGAAGTTCGTGTCATCGATGCAGATGTTCCTGCCATTGACTGGTCGCTGTACACCGATTCGGATGTGACTTTGGTTGTGCAGAATGCTGCCGATCGCGCCGCAGAAATCACGAAGGCACTTATCAAAGCTGGTCGCGACGGTAAGACTCCTGTTGCAATTGTTCGCGACGGTGCAACTGTCGAACAGCGCTCACTTCACACAACTCTCGAGGCACTCCCAGGCGCGGCCAAGTTGGCGAAGCACGCGGGTCAAGGACTTGTCATCATCGGCGAGACAGCTGGCGAGCGCACTCCTTGGTTTGAAGTTCGTGCACTTCACGGTTGGCGAGTTCTTGTGCCAAAGACGAAGGACTCAACTGAAGAACTTCAGGACATGCTTATTTCGTTTGGCGCAGTTCCATTTGAAGTTCCAACAATGAGCGTTGAACCACCTCGCACACCACAGCAAATGGAACGTGCGATTCACGGTCTCGTATCAGGTCGTTTCGAGTGGGTCGTCTTCACAAGCGTTAACGCTGTGCGCGCGATCCGTGAACGATTTGAAGAGAGTGGTCTTGATGCACGTTCACTTTCCGGTATTCGTGTTGCAGCGATTGGAGAAGACACTGTTGCTTCCCTTATCGCCATGGGCGTTCGTCCAGACCTCGTACCAGTAGGCGAGCAGACCACTGCCGCGCTACTCGACGAATGGCCAGAGTTCGATCAGATTCTTGATCCGATCAATCGGATCTTCTTGCCTCGCGCAGACATTGCAACTGACACTCTCGTTGCAGGTTTGACTGAACTTGGTTGGGAAGTCGAAGACGTCACTGCGTACCGCACAGTGCGCGCAACCCCACCACCTGCTGAAACACGTGAAGCAATCAAGAGTGGCGGCTTTGACGCTGTCATCTTTACCTCAAGCAGCACAGTGCGAAACTTGGTCGGTATCGCCGGCAAGCCACACCCATCGAGCATCATTGCTTGCATCGGTGCAGCTACTGCCAAAACCGCTCAGGAACACGGGCTACGCGTAGACGTTCTTCCTGAATCGGCTGAAATTGACGCACTTGCTCATGCGCTTGCAGCACACGGCATTGCGCTTCGCGATCAGGCTGCAGCAACTGGCTCAGTCGGCTGGCGTCCATCACGCAAGCGCTCGGCAGCTCGCCGCCGCGCAACCTGAGGTCACAATGACGCGCACGATTGTCCACTTGTTGCGACATGGTGAAGTGCACAACCCTGACAAGATCTTGTACGGGCGGATTCCGGGCTTTCAACTCTCTGAGCTTGGTCACGAGATGGCGCAACGAGCCGCAGACGCACTTGCACATCGCGACATCACGGTAGTTACATCATCGCCACTTGAGAGGGCGCAGCAAACGTCTGCTCCGATTGCCAAAACTTTCGGATTGCCGATCGGCACTGATCATGATCTGATCGAAGCAGATAATGTTTTTGAAGGTCAGAGGGTTGCTGTGGGAGATGGCGTTTTGCGCGAACCACGTGCGTGGAAGTACCTCTACAACCCATTGAAGCCATCGTGGGGCGAGCCATACAAAGTGCTTGCTGAACGCATGCATCGTGCAGTTGATGTTGCACGTGATCAGGCCCGCGGGCATGAAGCTGTACTTGTGAGTCATCAACTACCAATCTGGATAAGTCGTTTGGATTTTGAAGGTCGCCGTTTCGCGCACGATCCACGTAAGCGTCAGTGCAGCCTTGCTTCGTTAACATCCCTCACATTTGATGATGACACATTGACTGCGATTGTTTATACCGAGCCATCTGCAGATCTCGTTGCTCGTGCCAGCAAGGTTGCCGGTGCGTAACACTCGTGCATTTGCCGCGGTAGCCCTGGTCGCTGCCTCGATGCTGACTGCATGCGCTAGCAATTCAAATGGTTCAAGTTCGAGCGAGACAAGTTATGTCGCAGGTGATGGAAGCACAATTCTCGTCGCCGAAAACAAGCGTGGCGATGTCATCAAACTTGCAGGTAAAACACTTGAAGGAAAGAACCTCGACATCTCAGAGTGGAAAGACGATGTAGTCGTCATCAACTTGTGGGCGAGCTGGTGTGGTCCATGTCGGAGTGAGGCTGTGACCTTGGAAAAGGTCAACAAGCAGTTGTCGCAAAAAGGTGTGCACTTCCTTGGCTTGAATACCCGTGATGGATTGGCAGCCGCAAAAGCATTTCAAGATCGTTTTCCAACGGGATATCCATCTATTCAAGACAACGATGGAGTGTTGACGTTGGCATTTGGAAACCTCGGTCCAGCGGCGACTCCTTCCACGATGATTCTTGATCGCAAGGGTCGAGTTGCGGCGCGCATCCTTGGCCCCGTCACCGAAGCACAATTGCGGGATGTAACGCTCGCTGTTGCTGAAGGAAGTTAATCGTGGACGTTACAGGTGTCGCACAAACATTGACCTCAGGCTCAATGCTGATCGCGATTCCGTTGGCCGCTCTTGCAGGTCTCGTTTCTTTCTTGTCGCCTTGTGTTTTGCCGCTTGTACCTGGCTACTTGTCCTACATGACCGGCGTAGCCGGCGCACAAGTTGGAACGCGTAAACCAAAACGTAGCCGGGCTGTTCTCGGTGCACTGTCATTTATGTTTGGTGTCTCCGTGGTTTTCGTTTCGTTCGGAGCATTGTTTGGTGGCGCAGGACAGCGCCTCATCGAACATCAGCGGATCATCCAAATGATCATGGGCGTCATCGTTATCGTTCTGGGTTTGGGATTCCTCGGTTTGATTCCCGCGTTACAACGTGAATTCCGTATGCATCGAATGCCAACAGGAACTCTGGTCGGCGCGTTTATGCTCGGCCTTCTTTTCGCCATTGGCTGGACTCCATGTATCGGTCCTGCACTTGCAGCAGTTCAAAGTATGGCGTTGTCCGAAGCTAGTGCTGCCCGAGGTGCACTCTTGAGTTTCGTCTATGTCTTGGGGCTAGGTGTACCGTTCATCATCTTGGGTCTCATGTTGGAAAAAAGCGTGAGCGCAGTCGGTGCACTTCGACGCCATTCCAAATTCATTATGCGCTTTGGTGGAGTGATGTTGATCGCAATTGGTCTCATGCAAGTCACTGGTTACTGGAATGAATTGATGATCACATTGCGAGTGTGGGCGCCACAGTGGACGGTTCCGATCTAATGGGATTTATGACTCGAGTTATTGCCTACCTGCGCTGGGCTTGGCGATCGCTAACAAGTATGCGCACAGCATTGTTCTTGTTATTCCTGCTCGCTATCGCCAGCGTCCCAGGTTCGTTGTTTCCGCAACGAGGCACTACGCCACTGAAGGTCAACCAGTACCTACGTGATCATCCACAATCGGGACCGTTTCTCGACAAGATTCACATGTTTGATGTGTTTGCGTCTCCGTGGTTTGGCGCCATTTATCTTTTGCTTTTTGTCTCACTTACCGGCTGCGTACTTCCACGCACTCTGGTGCACTGGAAAGAATTGCGCAGTGAACCACCGAGCGCGCCTCGGAATCTGAGTCGACTAACCGCTCACGAATCGTGGAACTCACAAGCTAACGCAACGGCTGTCGCAGATGTTGCGAAAGCTTGGAAAGATCGTGGCTGGCGAGTTCGCACTGGCGATTCGTGGGTTGCCGCAGAGCGCGGTTATGCCCGCGAGACAGGCAACTTGCTCTTCCATCTCGCTTTGCTATTTGTGTTATTGGCCGTTGGCTCTGGAAGTGCACTCGGTACCAAAGGCACAGTGATTGTGCGCGAAGGTTCGGGCTTTGCTAACAACATCACGCAGTACGACACTTTCACACCTGGTCGTGCATTCAATACCAGCACGATGGCACCGTTCTCATTTCAACTGAAGAATTTCTTCGCGTCGTATCAGCTCGGTGGGATGCAAAATGGAGCTCCTCGAGAATTTCACGCCGATGTGCTTGTAAAAAATAATCCAGATTCCACAGCGCGCAAGGTGCGCATCGCTGTTAACGAACCTTTGCGTATCGAAGGTTCATCGGTCTATCTCGTGGGACATGGCTACTCACCTAAAATCACTATCAAAGATGGCAAGGGCAACGTGGTCTGGCAAGACGCAGCAATCTTTTTGCCTCAGGATGGAAACTTCACCTCAACCGGTGTTGTGAAAGCTCCGGACACTGTTCCGCAACTTGGAATTCAGGCATTCTTCCTGCCAACTGCGGCGGTTGATATGACGCAAGGCCCGCACTCAACCTTCCCAGCCCCAACTGATCCGATGGTTTTCATGAGCGTATGGAGCGGCGATCTCGGGTTGGACTCAGGTGTCCCGCAAAGTGTGTTTCGTTTGGACACAACCAAGATGAAAAAAATTGGTCTCGAACGCTTAAAGCCGGGGCAAACCTACAAGCTGCCCGACGGTCAAGGAAGCATCACCTTTGATGGCTATAAAGAGTGGGCATCATTTTCCATCACACACGATCCGGGTAAAGGATGGGCACTTGGCGCGGGAATGCTTGCCATCCTTGGCTTGACTCTGTCGCTGCTCGTACCTCGTCGTCGTGCTTGGCTGAGAATTACAGAATCTGAAAATGGGACTAGTCTAGTTGAGGTTGCTGGTCTTTCGAAGACTGAAGCACCAGGTCTAGTTGCAGAAATTTCTTCACTAGCAAGTACCGCACGCACATACATTCCAGAGGTGTTACATGGCGATCAATGAGTCACTCGCACAAGCAAGCAACATCATGGTTTACGGCGCTATGACAACACTGACTGGCGCTATGGGTGCATTTGCCATTGCACTGGCCAAGGGGCGTCGCATCGAATCAATCGAAGAGTCGGTTGCACGATCAGAAAGCGGATCTCATCAGGCTCGTATGGGTGCAACCGCGACTCTTGAGCGTCCAGCTGTTTCTACGGCTGTGGTCAGCGATGCCGGTCGCGGCGAAGGCCGTCGTGCCGGAAACATCGGCATGTCGTTGACGTGGCTCAGCATGATCTTTGCAGGCGCAGCTCTTGCTTTCCGCGGCTTCTCGGCACATCGTTTGCCGTGGGGCAACATGTATGAATTCTCGATTGCAGCTGGCTTCGGCGTGCTGCTCGCCTATTGCGTACTTTCGCTTAAGCGTGATCTTCGTTGGCTTGGACTTTTCATCGTCATTCCAGTCCTGCTTGATCTTGGGTTAGCAATCACAGTTCTCTACACCGAGAGTGCACAACTTGTCCCAGCCCTGAACTCGTACTGGCTCGCGATTCACGTGACCGCAGCGATTGTGTGTATGGGTTCGTTCGCGGTGGGTGCAGCCTTGTCGGCTCTCTACTTAGTTGCCGAGCATGTTGAAAAGCGCGTTGCCGCTGGCCAAGAACCAGGTCGCCTCGGTGCATTCGCAGAACGCATCCCTGCTTCAGATCGCCTTGACTTGATGGCATACCGAATTCACGCTTTTATGTTTCCGCTCTGGACCTTCGCAGTTATCGCAGGTTCGATCTGGGCGGAAGCAGCGTGGGGACGTTACTGGGGCTGGGATCCAAAGGAAACCTGGGCGTTCATTACGTGGGTTATTTATGCGGCATACTTACACGCTCGTGCGACTGCGGGCTGGCGTGGACGTAAGGCTGCAATTGTTGCGCTAGCTGGTTTTGCTGCAATCATGTTCAACTACTTCATCGTGAACATGTATGTGAGTGGACTGCACTCGTACTCTGGCTTGAACTAAACCCGTTCCCGCTTTTTCCAAAACACCGGATCATCTTCAGGCCCGAGGTAATCGTCGTCACCCCATCCGCCACCACCGCCACGGGTGCGTCCGAAAAGTATCCACAATGTTGGACCAATAAGCGGAACGAAAACGATGACTAATAGCCACACAGCTTTACTGAGATATTTGGGATTGAGTGTTTGCACCCAGTCAGTGAGTGCATAAATAAACAATGCGAAAGCTAACGCACCAAGTATGAAACGAGGCATGTCCTTAGCCTAGGTTGTTTCTTCGCAATTGTTCAATCGGACTAGTTTCCAAAATTAGCCACGATGGTTGAATTTGATAACGTTCCCGAAATTGACCAATTAGAACGTGTCGAGGCATCAAGAACGTCGCGAGTCAGCAGCGCGTCTTGGACCCAATCTTTACTTGCATTTGCTTCAAAACGAAGTTGAGCATTACCTCCGTTGCTGGTCACATCGATATGTATTCGCAATGCAAGCTCATGTGCCATCAAGTGCGTGACGCACTCTGCGATAACAAGGAGTACGCGTCTATTTGTTTCACGTTGAAAATTCACCTCGTCGAGATTCCACGTGATGATGGCTTTATTTGACCAAGGAGCAACAATTTCCGTGAGTTCTGCACGTATATCAATGCTGTCTTCAGAGGTGTAGCGACTCAAGATACTTGAGTAGACCGCGTCAATTACCGCAAGACCGCTATTGACTGCTGCTGCATCACCTGAGGCGATGCCCTCTTCAATTAGGTTCTTAGCCGCCATTACCGAATTTCGAATTGTCGTAATGAAATAACTCACCAGATCAATTCGAGCTTCATGCTCTTGTTGGCTTCGCGCTTGTTCAAGGCTTTCAAGAAGGAGGTTCTGGGTTTGCAGGCTCGTCAGTTGTTTATCTTTTACCAAGCTATTGAGTTTGATGACATTGAAGCCAGTAAAAGAAAGAACCAAAATCACCGCTCCAAGTACTGCAGAAGCGATTGAAACCGACATCGACATACCTGTACTTACGAGTGCAGGCACGAACATCAAAGTGCTGGTACCAATAGCGACACTCGTCAACCAATAAATAACAAAACTTTGTTCCGGCCATGCGTGAACAGCTTTGCGACTGAGCCAGCCGATGACGAAAAATAGAAAGTTAACACCAGCCATCACGAATATGGATGTAATAAGGTTTGTCACGTGAGCAACAGGGATGATGCCAATAAAAGTAATAAAAAGAGCAGTATTGCGGATTTCTAAAATTGGCGTTGTTGCAATCAAGGCAAAGGCATCCCGCACGGAGGTTTGACGTCGAGTGTGTACCGTCAACGTCGATGTCAGTGAGCTAACGGTTTCTTCACTCGCCAAAGTAAGTTCGTCAACAACGGTATGCCAATTCTTAGAGCTGTCGTTCAAGCGAATGAGTATCGCTTCTCGAGTAGCGTGCCAATCCTGTCTAATTTGATCGCGCAAAGAGTCAGCAAGTGCGAAGCGTTGTTTGCGTACGTCAAGCAGCCACTGCTCACTGGATGTCAATAGATGCGCTTGTTCCGCAATGAGCACATCGCGCGCATCATTAAACGAGTGTTTCGATTCCATAAACGCCGCAGTCAACACAATCCAAGCAATTCCCGAAAGGACTGACTCTGCTACGAGAGCCGGACTGTGTAATCCGAAGATATGGGCGATTTCAAACCAGTCACCAGAAGCCAAACTTCTCGCCAAGCCTGCAAGAGCTCCAAGAATGATGGTTGCGATCGGAGCTACGGAATGTGTAGCTCGATGTTGAAAATATGTGTAGTGCCCTAGGGCAAGTACTGCTCCAAATGACACCCACCCGAAAACTGCGAAGATGACTAAATCGGTGAACAATGCGGGATCGGTATTTGGCGAAACAGTGGCGAATGGAGTCAGAAGGATTACGACGGGTGCTGACCAAAAATACGGAGCGCGAGAAATAGCCCATCGACCGCCGAGCCTGGTTCGAAGACTGCGGTCTTTGGTAGCGATCTGAATTTGTTGTGCCATTGCCAACCCCGTTTATACGAGCGATTTATGCTCGTGGACTAAATCCTACGAGTTCGGCTGTTCGCCCGTGGCGTACACATTCGCCAACAAGTGTGCAATATCAAGGAACAGTAGTTGCAAAGGGTTTGTTGTATCTAGAAAGGGACAGGCAAGCGACAGGTTGCCCGTCTACCATTGAGGCAAGACAAACGGACGAGGAGATTTTCATGTTCGAGCGGTTTACAGATCGAGCCCGACGAGTGGTTGTGCTTGCCCAAGAAGAGGCACGCATGCTCAACCACAACTACATCGGCACCGAGCACATTTTGCTTGGCCTGATTCACGAGGGTGAGGGTGTTGCCGCCAAGGCACTTGAAAGCATGGAGATCTCACTTGAGGCAGTTCGCGCCCAGGTCGAAGAGATCATCGGTCAGGGCCAACAGGCCCCGAGTGGTCACATCCCGTTCACGCCTCGCGCTAAGAAGGTCCTTGAACTCTCATTACGCGAAGCATTGCAACTTGGTCACAACTACATCGGTACCGAGCACATCTTGCTTGGTCTGATTCGAGAAGGCGAAGGCGTAGCCGCACAAGTTCTTGTGAAGCTTGGCGCAGATCTCAACCGAGTTCGTCAGCAAGTCATTCAACTTCTTTCTGGCTACCAAGGCAAAGAACCACAGACCGCAGGTTCGGGCGCTTCAGAAGGTACGCCGTCAACATCGCTCGTCCTTGATCAGTTCGGACGCAATCTGACGCAAGCAGCTCGCGAGGGCCAACTTGATCCAGTTATTGGCCGTACCCAGGAAATGGAACGCGTGATGCAGGTCTTGTCACGCCGCACCAAGAACAACCCAGTTCTTATCGGTGAACCAGGTGTAGGTAAGAGCGCAATCATCGAAGGTCTTGCTCAAAACATCGTGAAGGGCAACGTGCCAGAAACTCTTCGCGACAAGCAGATCTACTCGCTTGATCTTGGCGCACTTGTTGCCGGTTCCCGTTACCGTGGTGATTTCGAAGAGCGCTTGAAGAAGGTTCTTAAAGAAATTAAGCAGCGCGGCGATGTCATCATTTTCATCGACGAAATTCACACACTCGTTGGTGCCGGCGCAGCAGAAGGTGCAATTGATGCAGCCAGCATGCTCAAGCCGATGCTTGCTCGTGGTGAACTTCAAACTATTGGTGCAACCACTCTTGACGAGTACCGCAAGTACATCGAAAAGGACGCAGCTCTCGAACGCCGCTTCCAGCCAATCCAAGTCAGCGAACCAACGCTTGCTCACGCGATTGAAATTCTTAAGGGTCTTCGTGATCGTTACGAAAACCATCACAAGGTCACCATTACGGATGCGGCTATCGTTGCTGCAGCCACAATGGCTGATCGCTACATCAACGATCGCTTCTTGCCAGACAAGGCAATCGATTTGATTGACGAAGCCGGTGCGCGCCTGCGCATTCAGCGCATGACTGCTCCACCAGACTTGCGCGAATTCGACAATAAGATCGCCGATGTTCGTAAGTCAAAGGAATCAGCAATTGATTCACAAGACTTCGAACTCGCTGCCTCACTTCGCGATGACGAAAAGAACCTCATTGCTGCTCGCGCAGAGCGCGAAAAGGAATGGAAGGACGGCGACCTCGATGTCGTTGCCCAAGTTGATGAAGAAACCATCGCTGAAGTCTTGGCTGCAACAACTGGTATCCCAGTCTTCAAGTTGACCGAAGAAGAATCACAGCGACTTCTCACGATGGAAGGCGAACTTCATCGTCGTGTCATTGGCCAGGAACAGGCCATCAAGGCGCTGTCTCAGGCAATCCGTCGTACGCGCGCGGGTCTAAAGGATCCAAAGCGCCCTGGCGGTTCCTTCATCTTCGCTGGTCCATCAGGTGTTGGTAAGACAGAACTTTCCAAGACTCTTGCTGAGTTCCTATTCGGTGACGAGGATTCTTTGATCTCGCTCGACATGTCGGAATACTCCGAGAAGCACACAGTCTCGCGACTATTCGGTTCGCCTCCAGGATTCGTCGGTTACGAAGAAGGTGGCCAGCTCACTGAAAAGGTTCGCCGTAAGCCATTTAGCGTTGTGCTCTTCGACGAAATCGAAAAGGCTCACCCGGACATCTTCAACTCGCTGTTGCAGATTCTCGAAGATGGCCGTCTGACCGATGCTCAGGGTCGTGTCGTGGACTTCAAGAACACGGTTGTCATCATGACGACCAACCTTGGTACTCGCGATATTGCCAAGGGTGTCAACCTTGGCTTCTCGGATGCCGGTGACAGCCAGTCGTCATACGAGCGCATGAAGAGCAAGGTCAACGACGAGCTCAAGACTCACTTCCGCCCTGAGTTCTTGAACCGTATCGATGACATCGTTGTCTTCCATCAGCTCAGCCAGGACGAGATTGTCGAAATCGTTGATTTGATGATCGACAAACTTGATTCACGCTTGCGTGACAAGGACATGGCTATCGACCTCACGCCAGCAGCTAAGGCTCTCTTGGCAACTCGTGGTTACGATCCTGTGCTTGGAGCTCGTCCGTTGCGACGCACAATCCAGCGCGAGATCGAAGACCCATTGAGCGAGAAGATGCTTTATGGCGATCTCAAGCCAGGTGAAATCGTCATCGTTGATGTCGAAGGTGACGGTACAGATGCCAAGTTCACTTTCCGAGGCGAGTTCAAGGGCGAGATCCCTGATCTGCCGATTGAAGCAGCCGAAACGACTGAATAGCTGATCCTGAAGTTGGCACCGCATCGACACAGATGCGGTGCCAATTACTTTTACTAGGATGTAAGAAAAGGAGACACTCGTGAATGCATCGGTATCGCTGGTCTGGGAATTAGTTGGACTGACCACTCTTGGCATCAAAATTTATGCACTCGCTGATGTATTTCGCCGTCCCGCCGAAGCCTTTCCGTTTCTTAACAGATTGACCAAGCCAACGTGGTTAGCGATTTCCGGGTTGAGCATCGCCGGCCACATCATTTTTGGGGCGTTTGGATTCCTGGGCCTCATAGGTCTGGTTGCATGTTCGGTATACGTGGTTGACATCAAACCCAAAATCATCGAAATGCAAAATAACCGACGCTAATGGCGCGAGTAATTGGGGATATCACCCGCGGAACAACGAACCCAAACCGACTACGTCGAGTAGATCGATGGATGCTGTTCGCAGTTTGCGGAACTATTCGTGCATGCGATGACCCTGTTGTTGTCGACCTTGGGTACGGCGCCTCACCTGTGACGACTCAGGAAATGTTTCAGCGCTTTCATAAACACGTGCGAGAAGATGTCGAAGTTGTTGGAATTGAGATCGACCCCGAACGTGTAGCCGAGGCTCAGGATGTTGCCCAGCCTGGTTTGTCATTTACGTATGGCGGATTTGAAGTTCCATTGCCGAATAGCCGTAAGCCGATCGCAATCCGGGCGTTTAATGTCTTGCGGCAATATGACGAATCGCAAGTAACAGCTTCGTGGTCCCAGATGACAAATCGGCTTGCGCCGAATGGATTTCTCGTTGAAGGAACATGCGATGAAATCGGTCGCCGTTCGACATGGGTGAGTGTTCGCGCTGGCCAAAGTGTTCCAGAAACATTCACGATGTCCGTTCACGTTGGTTCACTTGAACTTCCCTCGGACATCGCCCCGCGCCTGCCTAAAGCACTCATTCATCACAATATTCCTGGCGAAAAAATTTATGATTTTCTTCAAACTTTTGACCGTGCGTGGAATAGCCATTCATCGCTCATCCCGTTCGGTGCTCGTCAACGATGGGTCGCAACGATCGAAACTCTCGTAGCTCAGGGCGTACCTATTTCTGATACGAAAGCGCGTTGGCGACTCGGCGAAGTTACCGTACCGTGGGACGTTGTGGCGCCTACTTCTTACCTTGGTTAGCCACAGCCGCTGCAGCAGTTGCTGCTGCTTCTGGATCTAGATAAGTACCGCCGACAATTGTGGGCTTGAACTGCGCATCAAGTTCGTAAACAAGTGGAATGCCGGTTGGGATGTTGAGTCCAGCGATATCAGCATCGCTGATGCCGTCAAGATGCTTCACGAGTGCGCGCAATGAATTTCCATGAGCGGCAACCATGACCGTCTTGCCTGCAGCCAAATCTGGAACGATGTTCGATTCCCAGTAGGGGAGCATGCGCTTTACTACGTCGGCTAAACATTCCGTTGCTGGAAGTGCTGACCCTAAATCGGCATAGCGTGGATCGTTTGTCTGCGCGTATTCATCGTTTGCATCAATGGCTGGTGGTGGTACGTCGAACGAACGACGCCACAACATAAATTGCTCTTCGCCATATTCAGCCAGAGTTTGCGCTTTATCTTTTCCTTGTAGCGCGCCATAGTGGCGTTCATTTAAGCGCCAGTTTCGAGTAACCGGAATCCAATGACGGTCAGCAACATCAAGTGCGATGTTTGCAGTTTTGATGGCACGGCGCAGGAGCGATGTATGGAGAACATCAGGAAGAACGTTGTGTTCCTTGAGCAATTCGCCTGCGCGCTGTGCCTCGCCGAGGCCCTTAGCGTTCAGGTCAACATCAACCCAGCCGGTAAATAGGTTCTTTTCGTTCCACTGACTTTCGCCGTGACGAACCAAAATCAAAGTTGTCATGGCTCAATTGTGCCCTAGTCAGTTTCAAATAAGTGACTGAAGGCTGCCAAGTTGCCGGCGTCTAATCCGCGGCTCGTCCGCCAAGCCCATTCACGCTCGATAGCGTTGCGAAATCCGAGTTCAATCAAAGTGTTAAATGACGTGTCCGCATTGCTGACTATGACTCCGAGTAGCTGATCGATAAGTTCTTCATCCACTGATGCAATAGGCACGGATGCACTCAGATAAATATCGCCAAATTGATCTACCCCGTAACGAGCTAATACAAGAGTGATGTTTTGCTCGAGTAACCATCGATAAACAAGTTCGTGGTTTTCGTCAGGGTTTCGGGCGACGAAAGATTCAGCTCGAAAATAGTGTTGTCCTGCGACAAACACAACACTCAGACTTTTTCGTTGAGTGCCAACGAACGTGGTGAGCACAGTGTTGTCGTCGATGCGAGCATGATCAATGTCGCTGGCAACACAGAAAGTGACGAGAGTGTCAATAGCCGTCATTGTCGACTAGCCCGATCTTCGGCACTATCGATGGCTTCGAGATAGACCTGGAAAAGTCGATCCGCAGTGGCGTCCCATCCAAACTGAGACGCGTGGGCGACTGCTCCGTTACTCAATTGAGCCAATAAGCCTGCATCGTTGAGAGTTTCGTTGATGACATTCGCCCAATGTCGTGGGTCATGACCATTCACAAGGACTCCGCTAACACCGTTCTTAACTGCAGTGGGAAGCCCACCAACGTTTGCAGCGATGACTGGTGTTCCGCATGCCTGCGCCTCAAGTGCAACAAGTCCGAAGGATTCGCTGTAAGAAGGCACAATGTTGAGATCTGCTGCGCGGAACCATTGGACCAAACGGGAACGTTCTGCTGGAGGTTCAAATCGCACGCAGTCACTGATACCCAGTTCGCTTGCCAAATCCATCAGTGCAGTTGGACGTTCAAGTCCTGAACCGGATGGACCTCCACAAATAGCTACGACTAATTTGCTGCGTAAGTCAGGATTAGTTCGAACTAATTCTGCGGCAGCGCTGATGAGAACATCAGGTGCTTTCAATGGCTGAATTCGCCCGACAAACAACAACACAATGGCATCCGTTGCCACACCAAGTTCTGCTCGCGCATTGGTCTTGCTACCAGGTGTGAATTGCTGCAGATCTACGCCAGGATTAACGACGCGCACTCGAACTGGAGCCGCGTGATAGAGATCAATTAATTCCCGAGCTTCGGCATCGGTATTTGCGACAAGACGATCAGCGGCGTTAACAACTTGCTCTTCGCCAATCTCGCGAATCGCGGGTTCGGGTGAATCACCTTGAGCAAGTTGCAGATTTTTTACTCGTGCCATTGTGTGCATCGTATGTACTAGCGGCACATTCCAACGCTCTTGAGCGATCCAACCTACCTGGCCTGACAACCAATAGTGGCTGTGAATCAAGTTATAGAAACCTTCAGGGCGCTGTGCTTCTGCGCGAAGCACACCAGCAGTGACGGCGCACAACTGTGCCGGCAAATCCTCTTTGCGCAAACCCTCGAATGGGCCAGCAGAAATATGACGAACAGTAACCCCATCGGCAAGCTGACGATTGTCCAGAGTGAGCGCGGACGTTGCCCTCGTAAAGATTTCCACTTCAGTTCCACGAGCTGCAATTCGCTTTGCGGTTTCGGCAATGTAAACATTCATGCCACCTGAATCGCCGGTACCTGGTTGGTCCAGCGGCGAGGTGTGCACCGACAAAATGGCGATGCGTTCGAGTGTTCGTTGTGTTGTCATGATGTCCTGACAACTAACTTAGCCAATTTCCGCAGTTTGCGACCTTTTGCCTTTATTTACTTGGAGTATGGCTCGCCGGTAACGATGTGAATAACGCGACGGGCAACTGTTACTGCGTGATCGCCGAAACGCTCATAGAAGCGCGAGAGCAAGGTGACGTCAATCGCGGCCTCTACACCATGCGCCCAGTCGTCTGACAAAACAGCAGAAAAGAGTTCGCGGTGTAGTCGGTCGAGCGTGTCGTCGTATGACTTAATTTCATCAGCAAGATCGGTATCTCGTGACTCGACTACACGGCCGGTAGCGAAAACGATCTTTTTTGCGGCTTCGCCCATTTCCATGAATGTGGCGCTCAGATCAGAAGGAATAGACACGCTGGGGTAGCGCAGTCGAACTTGCTTAGCAATGTGAACAGCCAAGTCGCCCATACGTTCGAGTGATGTCGCAATCTTGATGCCGCCCATCACGAGGCGCAGATCGGTACCCATGGGAGCCTGGAGCGCTGCAATCTTGAAGCATCGTTCTTCCAGGGCAGCGTTAATCTGGTCAATTCGGGCATCGCCATCAATGACACTTTGGGCAAGTTCGAGGTTGTCATCGAGAAGTGCGGATGTAGCTTCGGTGATTGCCACACCAACGAGTTCAGTCATGACGACTAAGTCGTGTGTGATCGATTCGAGTTGTTGTGAGTAGCCTTCGCGCATACATTTCATTGTAATGCACGCTTTTGGGCGGTTGTTGGAGGAGAAACCTAAACTTTTCCCTTCTAGCAACAAAATTTTTCTGGTCAGTACTGTGAACAATGGGTGAAGTTGACGTTCACAGTAGGTAGCGTGCTTGCAATTCAAACTATTCTTGGGGTGTGTCCACTCTTGTCTGGCTTGCGCTCCTTGGAGCCGCGCTTTTAGTCGGTCTTGTGGCTGGTAGAGCCACCAAGAGAATCCCAGAAGTTACAAATACGTACCCCGAAGACCAAATCGCGGCGCTCACACAGATTTTGGACGTCCTTCCAGATGCAGCGGCTCTCGTCGATGCGACCGACGTTGTCGTAGCCAGCAGTTCGAACTGTGTTGCCATGGGCCTGATTACCACCGATCGGCTTGGCCCGGTGGTCTTGCGAGCCCTCAATCGCGAAGCGCACCGCACTGGTAAGACAGTCGCTAGGGATGCAACTATCAGCCGCACGGGTGACAGCCTGGGCAACTGGGAAGCGCGACTCCAGGTTTCGCCTCTTGAAAACAACTTGAGTCTGGTACTGGCTCAGGACTTGAGCGAAGAGCGACGCCTTAATGATGTCCGTCGTGATTTTGTCGCCAACGTTTCTCATGAACTCAAGACGCCGGTTGGCGCCCTGTCTCTATTGGCCGAGG
Source organism: Actinomycetota bacterium (assembly GCA_947447095.1). GTDB lineage: Bacteria > Actinomycetota > Actinomycetes > S36-B12 > UBA5976 > UBA5976. Next base: position 22,658 of record CANFIL010000002.1, read on the forward strand.
CCGTTCAAGCCGCCGATCAAGACGTTGCCCAAGCTCGACACTTTGCCGCACGCATGCAACTTGAAGTTCGACGCCTTACCGACCTCATCACGGACCTCGTCGAACTCTCACGTGTTCAAGGCGATGCACCGCTTCGAAACTCAAAGCCAGTTCCGGTCCAAGACATTGTTGCCGAAGCTGTTGATTCAATGAAGATTGCTTCGGAAAAGCGCAAGATTCAAATTAACGTTGCGCCGGATATGAATGTAGGTGCAATTTTTGGCGACGAAGGCCAACTGATAACAGCGCTTCGCAATCTCATTTCAAACGCGATTAATTATTCGCCCGAAGGCACCAAAGTTGGTGTTGGCGTCAAGCTCGTTGGTGACCAAGTTGAAATTACTGTCACGGATCAAGGACCTGGTATCTCCGAGGCAGATCAGTCGCGCATCTTTGAACGTTTCTATCGCGTTGACCCAGCCCGAAGTCGCGAAACAGGTGGCACGGGACTTGGCCTAGCAATCGTTAAGCACGTCTGCGCTAATCACGGCGGCGATTGTTCGGTATGGTCACGTGTCGGCGAAGGTTCAACTTTCACTTTGCAATTTCCAATTCATCACAGTCCCCAAAACCAAGAAATAGGTGGCAAATGACCCGCGTACTTGTGATCGAAGATGAAGAGTCGTTCCGCGATGCATTGTCTTTCATGCTGACTCGTGAAGGCTATGACGTAGTTCTTGCTGCTGATGGCGCGCAGGGACTTAAGCAGTTCGAAGAAAAGCAGCCGGACTTAGTATTGCTTGACCTCATGCTTCCAGAAATTGCCGGAACTGAAGTGTGTCGACAGATTCGATTGAAGTCGAATACGCCGATCATCATGTTGACTGCAAAAGACACCGAAGTTGACAAGGTTGTAGGTCTTGAGCTTGGCGCCGATGACTATGTAACAAAGCCGTTCTCTACTCGTGAACTTCTTGCTCGAATTCGTGCCGTGATGCGTCGTGGTTCTGAAACTGACGAATTTGATTCTGTTGGATCACTTGAAGGCGGCCCAATCCGTATGGATGTCGAACGTCACGCAGTTTCAGTGAACGGCCAGCCCGTAGCGATGCCACTCAAAGAATTTGAATTACTCGAGCTCCTTATGCGCAATGCCGGTCGAGTGCTCACTCGAGGCCAGCTCATGGACCGCATTTGGGGTTCCAACTATGTGGGCGACGGCAAAACTTTGGATGTGCACGTCAAGCGAATTCGTTCCAAAATCGAGCCAGACCCAGCAAATCCGGTCTATTTGACGACAGTTCGCGGGCTGGGATACCGATTCGAAGCCTAGTTAAATTCGAAGTTAATTTAATGTTCACCTTGAATTCATCTAACTAACCGATGCCATTTCCCTTGGCAAATTAGGTTTCAAGCACAGGCAATAGCCGTACGAAAAGGCCAAGGAAACAGCAATGACTTTTACTTCGACAACTGCACCGACGAACGCCGGCGCGGATGCTGCATTTGAAGATCGCATTCAGACTGCCCATCTTGAAGCGAAGAACATCAATGTATGGTTCGGTGACCGTCAGGTACTCAAGGACATCAATCTGTCGTTCCCTGAAAATTCAGTGACAGCTCTGATCGGACCTAGTGGTTGCGGTAAGTCAACATTTATTCGCACGTTGAACCGCATGCACGAATTCATTCCAGGTGCAGGCCTTTCCGGCGAAGTTCTTTTTAACGGCAAGAACATTTACGATCGCGAAGTTGATCCGATCGAAACTCGCCTAAACATCGGTATGGTTTTCCAGAAGCCAAACCCATTCCCAACCATGTCAATTCGTGAAAATGTTCTCGCTGGACTTCGTCTTTCAGGCACAAAGTCAAGCGATGAAGATTCATTGGTAGAAAAGTGCCTAACTCGCGCAAGCGTGTGGAACGAAGTCAAGGATCGCCTGGACTCACAGGCAGGTTCACTTTCCGGTGGACAGCAACAGCGTCTCTGCATTGCTCGTTCACTTGCGCTCGAGCCAGCTGTATTACTTATGGACGAACCTTGCTCGGCACTTGATCCAGGTTCCACCCGTCGTGTTGAAGATACGATCGCTGAACTATCGGACTCAATGACCATCGTTATTGTCACGCACAACATGCAGCAAGCACAGCGCGTATCTGACCAGACTGCATTCTTCTTGGCCGAAGATGGCAACCCTGGTTACGTTGTGGAATTCGGTCCAACCGACGCATTGTTCGCTGCACCTAACGAACCGCGCACCGAAGACTACGTCAACGGTCGTTTCGGATAAACCGTCTAGACAAATTTTAAGAGCGCCGCAGTCCTTCGACTGCGGCGCTCTTGCGTTGGGAACTACGCCAACTATTCCCCTAACAATAACTTTCTTTCTGCTCTCTGTTTGCCCACTCTTAACCTTCGGAACAGACACTAAAGACATCCCAACAACGGGATCACATTGAGAGGACGTCATTACTATGGCACGTCGAACAAATGTTGTTGCTACCAGTGCAGCTCTGCTCGCGCTTGTTAGTGGCACAGTTGCCATGACTCCTGTTTCAGCAACGATCGCCAATGCAAATGCTTTTGGTACAACTTCTGCAACGCCAGAATACGTACAGTCATTTGTTGATAACAAGGCTTCGCTGGAACAGATTTTGACCGCAGGCGATACAGCGACTACCGGCGGATACAAGCTACCTGGCGTGCCAGATGGCACCGGTGTGGTGAAGAATGCCGATGGCACAACCACCCTGTATTTAAATCATGAACTTTCAGCCTCTGACCCATACACAATGCGCACCGAGCGTCTTGCTGGTCAGGGCGCTTCGACCATTTCCAAGATCACGCTCAGCGCTTCTGGAACTGTTACTGCATTCGAAGATGCAATCAAGAAGATCTCTTGGTACGACTACCAGGACAAGGCGTGGGACACCAATGGCCCATCAGCTCCTGATCTAGCTCCTGAAACCGATAGCTACGCCACACCAAACCACTCGAACGCACTGAACCGTTTCTGCTCTGCAACTTTGGTTCTCGGCGATCTAGCAACAAGCGTTACCGAACCAGTAACAACCGCTCAGTATGTTTCTCGAGTTCGCGTTGTTAAGGGCAAGCGCGTTACTGAATACCAGAACAATGCTGGCAAGTGGTCAACCACAAAGGTTAAGAAGAACGTAACTCGTAACGTTGTCTCAACCTACGGCTGGGCTGATCCAGTATTCCTAACTTCTGAAGAAGGCAACGACGAATCACGTACCTTCGGTCTAGAAACCAAGACTGGCGAACTTGTTCAGCTACCAGCTTTCGGTCTCGGCGGAATGGAAAACACCAACGTTGCAGATTCAGCAGCAACTGGTAAGACAACTGTTGCCATGGCCGGCGAAGACGGTGCTGCAACTGATAGCCAATTGTTCTTGTACAAGGGAACCAAGACCAAGACTGGTACATGGGCTGCTCGCGCAGGCCTAACCAATGGTCTTCGCTACGTAGCTCGCGCTACGCAGTCGGTACCTACTGTGAGCAGCAACGTAATCACTGGTTCGTCACTTGGCATTCTTGCTAACGACGTCAAGGTTCGTGAAGCTCTTGCAACCAAGACTGTCAGCTCTGTAAAGAGTGGCGCCAATGCTCAGGTAACTGCCGTGAGTGTTGCTGTCGACGGCGGTGGCGCATTCAAGGTGACAATCGCTGCTGGCGATCAGAAGTTCAAGGTTGGCGACCATGTCACAATCTCAGGCTTCGATAGCACCGCTTCGGCCATTGCGGCTGCTGTGACCACTGGTAACACCGGCTCAATCACAAATGACGCTGTCAACGGCGAGCAAATCGTTACCGCGATTTCAAGCACATCATTCACATTCAACGTTGACTCAGATGCCACGATTGCTACCACAGCATTCACTGGCCTCAAGGCAGATGCTCTTAGTGGCGATACTTTCGTCAAGACCTCAGCTGCATCTGGCGTAACCGAAGGTGACACTGTTGTGTTCGCTGGCTTCACTGCTGGTGACGCTGTTCTCAACGGTAAGTTCGAAGTAACCGGAACTCCATTGGATACCGTTTTCTCGATCCACCCAACTGGCGCAGCAATTGCAGCAGATCGCAACCTAGCTCCAACTGGCGTAACCGTTAACAAGACAATCGACATCGACTTCCGCAAGATTCCAACTGTGGCAAACGATGGCGATGCACTCTCAGGCGATGCACAGCAGACAATTGCAGCACTTCGCGGTACCGAATTTGCTCGCATCGAAGATGCACAGTTCGATCCAACAGATGC
>CANFIL010000003.1 GCA_947447095.1 Actinomycetota bacterium
CTCGCCTAATGAGATACGGCACCCTGTCCGTCAAGCTGGTAGTAGCGAATGTAGTCAACGTACATTTTCGCTTCGTTCCAGTTGTTGTATGAACCACCAAAGTCACCAACGGCATTGTTTAAAATAATGAAAAACGGTTGGTTGAATGGCCAGTTGGGCAGCCCAGCAGTAGTGCGATCTACGGTGAGCAGCGCTCGACCATCGACAGCGAGCTCGATGAAGTCGTGGTTTCGGGCATCCGCACCTAACCAAGTCAAACTATAGGTATGCCAGACGCCTGGGTAGCCTGTCGAGTCTTCGATGCTTCCAGCACTGTACTGATCGCCGGTACCCTCACGGTTCATTAAATGGATTGCACCAGTTGTCAGATTTGGACTCCCACCTTTACCTTCCATGATGTCGATCTCGCCAGAGGTCGGCCACCCTGAGCCAGGTTGTGTGATGTTTTTGCCCAGCATCCAAAATGCTGGCCAGTTAGCCCCTCCAACAGGGGTCATAATTCGCGCTTCGAGATATCCGTACTTGACGTAGAGCTGGCCCTGCGTATCCATGCGGCCACTTACGAAAGGACAGTTGCCAGACCAGGCCATACACGAACCAGCATCTGACGGACGATCTGCGGCCCTAGCTAGGTGAGTGGTTTTAATTGTTAAGAGTCCAGCCGCAGAACCATCCTGGGTGATCGCGGACGGCGCAAAGTACTGTTGCTCATTGTTGAAGCAGGTTCCACCGCCGTTTGATGCCGATTGGTCACATTGTCTTTCGGTCCAAATGGTGTCGAGAGGATTATTTCCTTGTGTGAAATCGTCTGACCAAAGTAGGTTTCCAACATCGTGTCCTGCCACGGTCGGTGTTGGGGCATGTGCCATGCCTAATTGCACAGTCTTATAAAAGCCCAATTCCACGATGTCAATTGTTTGTTGCGATTCCTGCGAAAACATTGCGGGTGCGATCTGTCCGTAAAGAACACCGCTACCACGTGGGTCGGTAGGGCTTGGGGGTAAGCCTCCAACTTGCGATGCGAGGTTGGTGTTCACGATCGTGAACGTTGCGCGCCCAGTGAGATCAGTTGTTGCGGCGAGAATTGCCCCATCTCCATTGTTGTCACCGAGTCCGATGGGAATGTTATTCCCGTCCTTAAATGATGCAGTGGAATTGCTGTAGCGCTTGTTGACTCTAAGTTTTACTTCTTTGCCAATGATCGGAAATCCGTCTTGGTCAGTGGCGACAATAACCACAGAGATTGTGCTGCCTACCAGAGCTTGAACATGGAACGAACGAAGTCCCACCGAGTACCAGTCATGTGACACGCTCCATTCCAGTTCGTTAGAGACACTTTCGAATGCTGATGCAGCTGATACGTCTGGAGTAATGATTCGCAGAGTGGCATGTGAGAGAGCTTTGCGAGTTTTCACAGATTGCGTACTGATGGACGTTCCAGCGCCAGCAGCATTAATTCCTCGAACTTTGACGTTGTAATTTGTAAAAGTCGAAAGGCCAGAAATCTTTATCGGCTGTGATAATTGAGAAGTTGTCGTCCACGAAGAGCCATTGTTAATCGAATATTGAAGCCTCTTTATTGGCGCAGTTGGAGCGCCGGCAGACTTGAGCGAAATATATATCTCGGTCTCACTTTGTGCGATGTCAACGTTTGGGCGAGAGGGGGAAGTTTCCGGCGTCCAAGCCCGCGATGATCCACTTCGCACACAAACATAATATTTATTTGCTGCCGTTGTTTCGGCACTTAACGTTGGGCAGATCGTTCCCGAATTCCACTTAGCCTTAGTGCCGGATTTGGTACAAGTAAATAGTTTTCCGCTTACAATCGCTTTGCTTCCTATGGGAGAACATGTTGCGCCTGAGCTAACGCCAGCGAATGACGGTTGTGGCGCAATGCAGATCGTTGCCAACAATGTCGTGAAGATACTCAACACGAGTAAGCGTGCGCGCACGATAAACCACCTCAAAATTGAGATCCGCGCACACGAATCTGCTACAAGGTTAGCGTGGTAACCGTGGACACTAGTGCACTTAGTAATACTTGATAAAGAGTCCGAGTGTTGAGCAGAGTCCGACGGTAAAAACTAAGCGTCGATAGAACGAAACGGACATTTGGGTCGCCCACTTTCCGCCAAAATTGCCACCAATGCCGGCACCAACTCCAAGGGCAGTGGCGTACGCCCAGTTCACGTGGCCACTCAAGGCATAGACAACATTCGACATCACAACTGTGAGACCTACGATGACGTTTTTGGTGGCGTTTAGTAGAGATGGACTACGGCGCGCATCGCGCGCCAACGTGGCAGAGACCATGACGCCTTGGCCTGGTCCGAAGTATCCGCAATACAGCCCTGTTCCAAAAATCGCTGCCGTTTCTTTGCCAATACCCATTCCTGTCGGTCGATCGGGAATGGGAATCAACAAAGTGCATGTTGCAAACAGAAGCAGGAAGGGAATAAGGCGTTCAAGAGTTGTGATTGGCATGTTGAGAAGCAGCACTGCCCCGATCAAGGTGCCGATGACTGATGCAACGATTAACCGTGCGTTCTCTCGCATTAAATGTGCAAATGACACCTGATGGTGGCGTACTGCCAAAAAATTTGCCGGCATCGCTCCAAGCGCATTCGTTACCACAGCGCTGAGGGGATTGAGGCCAACGGCTAGTAAAGCTGGGTACGAAATGATCGAGGCGCCGCCTGCCATGCCGTTGATGACGCCAATGATGACGCCAACACAGGCAATGAAAATGTATGTCATTAAGCGACTGGTTGCGCGCCTGTAATTTCCACTAATGATCCACACATAAATTCAGCTTCATCCGAAGCAAGGAATGCCACGAGAGCTGCTACTTCTTCGGGTTTGCCGATACGACCAAATGGAACCATCTTGTCGAAGTCCGCGAATGTTAAGCCCTTACGTTCTGCAGCTTTTTGCAGCATTGGCGTTCCAATTTCACCGGGGCACACGGCATTGACGCGAATCTTGTTGGGAGCGTAGTCACGTGCGAGGTTTTGAGTAAACGATGCCACTGCAGCTTTGCTGACGTTGTAGGCGATGTGGCCAGGAGCTGGATGCAGTCCCCATTGCGAAGCAGTATTAACGATTGCGCCGCCTCCCTGATTAATCATGTGGGGGATGACTGCTTGGCAAAGGTAGAACATCGAATCCACGTTCACTGCAAATGTGGTGTGCCAATCATCTTCGGTAAGTTCCATCAGCGGACCTCGTCGGTTGATGCCTGCGTTGTTGACGAGCACATCAATACGTCCGTAAGTGTCAATGACATCCTGGATGAGTGCTCGACATGCATCACCCTTTGAGATGTCAGCCGGTATGCAAATGGCATTTCCGCCAGAGGCCACAATCTGGTCCGTCGTAATCTGTGCATTGTCAGCAACAATGTCCGTGACAATGACTCGTGCACCTTCGTTGGCAAATCGTTGCGCCATGGCAGTTCCAATGCCACCACCAGAACCAGTGACGATGACGACTTTGTCGGTAAAGCGTTGCGTTGGGTTAGTCATGGGTACTCCTTGTAGTGGGGGACTAGCGCTTGATCCATTCACGTGACACTGCGAAACGATCGACTATATCCATAATCGGGTCGATTCCAATGCCAGGTCCTGTGGGAACGGTCAGATGTCCATCTTGCAGGACAAAAGGCTCTGTTGTATCAACTTCGAAATAACGCGCCGATGCCGAAGTGTCGCCAGGAAGCGTGAAGTTTGGAAGTGCAGCGAGGGCCAAATTGGCGGCTCGGCCAATTCCAGTTTCAAGCATGCCACCACACCACACTGGGATGTTGTGTGCCATTGAGACATCGTGAATTTTCTTGGATTCAATGTATCCACCAACACGTGATGGTTTGATGTTGATGATTTCAGCAGCGCCCAATTCGATGGCATCGCGCGCGATGTCTGCGGAAATGATCGATTCGTCCAGACACACGGGAGTGTCAATGTAGTCAGCCAATTTGGCGTGACCGAGGATGTCTTCTTCGAAAATCGGTTGTTCAATGAGCAAAAGGTTGAATTCATCTAGGCGCTTGAGTAGATCAAAATCATCTCTCGTATAGGCGGTGTTGGCATCCACTTGAAGAAGTAGGTCGTCACCAAACTCTTTGCGGACCATTTTGACCGGTTCATAATCCCAGCCCGGTTCGATTTTTAGTTTGATACGCAAATATCCATCAGCCAGATATCCAGCAACAAAGGAATGTAGCTCTTCGAGCGAATCCATGATGCCAACTGAGACGCCAGCAGGTACTCGGTCTTTGGTAGCGCCGAGATACGTTGCAAGTGAGGTGTCCGCATGGCGCAATTGCGCATCCAGAACAGCGGTTTCGATTGCGGCTTTCGCCATTCGGTGTCCCTTAGCCCAAAACAGAGTTGGAGCGATGGTCTCGGCTGTGAGGTCATCGCCGAGTGCCATCAAATCAGGAATAAAGAATTCACGAAGCACATCCATTGCAGCGGTGTGGTACTCACTTGAGTAATCGGGGCGCTCGTTCGCGCCACATTCGGCCCAACCTTCGCCGACATCTGTGACGGCATGAGCCCACACCACTTGGTGAACATTTACAGAACTAAACGAGGTTCGGAATGCGGACTTAAGTGGGACGTTTAGTCGAATGAGTTCAACGGCTTCAAGTTTCATTTGCCATCCTTCGGCGGAGTCATGATGTACGCCTCACGATTCACCATTCCCGTGAGCGCCCATCCTTCATTGAGTGCTGGGAGGAGTGCGGCACGAACGGCTGCACGCCACTGTGACACTGATGGGCTACCGTCTTTGCGCAAAGCTTCAATGTCCTGCGGTACATGCACTAGGTTTTCAATTCCATCTACCAAGCCATGATATTCGGGAGCCCCCTGTATGACTGTTACTGCAGCATGACGTTCTTGATCGTGATCGGCAGGAGCATGATTTGCACTGAGATCCCAAAGGGCAACCACGCGATCAGATTCATCGCCGGCATTGATTGCATCGGTCATGGTTCCGTAGAAGTTCGGTGAGTATTCAACGGCCCGCGCTCCAAGTTTTACAAGATTCAAAAACCCATTGCGCCGAACAAGTGGATCGAATGTCCATGTGATCGTGTTTATGTCGTGATCAAGAGCCCATTGCTTCTGGTGCATCTTGAGTGCGTAGCCCGTTCCTGGCTCGCTTGATGCGGTGACGTGCGAGTGAAGTACGTGTTCGCCGTTATAAAAGCCGCGAAAGGCCAGCGATGCGCCAACGATTTTGCCACCATAGTTAGCCGTCGTGCAGTATGCACCAACATGAAGCATCGCCAAGATCAAATCCATTGGCACGACATCAGGCCCATCAGCCCAAATCGATCGAAAGAATGCTGCAACATTGTCAGCGTCTTGCGGACTTTCGCACGCCACGATCGAGAGCTCGGATTGCATGGTTACATTCTGCCGTGCGACCTACCTCTAGGCTTGCCACATGCCCACTTTTAGCGAATGGCCGACTTCTCGGCGAATTGCTGTGGGTGTGTGGGCTGCATTGGCACTGATCTATTGCGTCGCTATTGGAATCCCATTCGATAGAGCCACGCAGTTTCTATTTATCGTTAGCGCAGCCGTTGTCTTTTCAGTAGGTTCAAACACTCCCAATAGTCGGATTTTTGCTGACTGGATTCCGTTCTTTGCCTTGCTCTACGGATATGACTACAGCCGCGGGGCGGCAGAGTCTCTGGGTTTCACAGTCCGAGTTGAGGAAATCTACAACATCGAACTGTCCTTGTTTGGTCGATTCTTTGATGGTCAGATTCCAACCGTGTGGCTTCAGCAACACCTCTATGACCCAAACCACATCGCCTGGTGGGAGGGCATTGTTGCTTTGACCTACTGCTCACATTTTGTTGTGCCGTGGGCCATTGTGGGAACGCTGTATGTGCGTGACCGACGGAAGTGGGCAAATTTTGCTCGCCGCATCATCACGATTTCATTCGCTGCGCTCATCACTTACGTCATCGTTCCCGCAGCTCCTCCGTGGTACGCAGCCCAAGTCGGATTATGCGATCCGCTCTCACGCATTGCTACCCGCGGCTGGGCGATTCTAGGTATCCCCATCGCCGGACAAATTGTTTCTCTTGGCCAAGGCGTCGTGAATCAATTCGCCGCGATTCCTTCGCTGCACGCCGGAACCGCATTTACGATCTCATTATTTTTCTGGCCACGAGTAGGTCGCCTGATGCGGGCATTCTTTGTGTTGTATTGCGCGACGATGGTATTCACGTTGGCCTATGGCGGAGAGCACTACATCTTTGATGCGTTGCTTGGCGCTCTCTATGCAGCTGTCGTTGAAATTGGTTGCCGACGGTGGGAAAAACGTTCGTCTCGCCACTAATCTTTTTCCATGACGTATATCCCTATTGATGGACGGCCTTTTACCGTCTCTATGGGATTGCGTGCTTTGAATATTCAGGACTGGATCGAATCGGATTCTGATCTTGAAACAGACTTAGCGCAAAAGCGAGACTTGCTTCAGAGGCATCATGGCCAGGTCTTTGCAGCTCTACCTGAAGGGTTACAAGGATCGCGCGAAACACTTGCCATGCTCGAGGACCATTTGCTCAATGTGTTTCCCGAACGCTTTCCTCAGGGCATCGCAGTGGATGAACATCTCCATCCACTTGAATCAGCCGCACGACTGGTGCAAGAGGACCTCGTAGTTATGACCCCACGCGACGGTCAATGGATTCTGACAGCCGCTTGTGTATGTTTCCCCAGCCGATGGGATCTCACGGAGAAAGTCGGAGCAAACCTTTACGAAATTCATGGACCTGTTCCACACTATGCAGAACGAATTGGCGAAGCAACAAACACGATGTTTGGAAAGTTCACTGCTGATCGACCTGTGTGGCGAGTGAACTGGACAATTCTGGATTCGCCAGATTTGTTCCAGCCATCTGGCGCGCTGCGAGACGTAGCTCGCTCGATGCCACGCGAGGGCGCATTTGGAGATGTCACATACTTCAGGACCGAACGCCAGACCTTGCGAGTGCTGCCGTCGGGTGATGTGTTATTTACGATCCGTAATCGCGTCAATTCACTCAACGAATTGGCACACATTTCACCAGAATTTCGGGACAACCTGGGTCCTACATTGGATTCCACGAGTGAAGAAACCCGAGGCTACAAGGGCTGGCATCCGATTTGGGAACAGCTCATGGCGTGGTCGCAAGGCGCTATTTAGCCAGCAACCACAACGCTTCTTAGATTTTTAGGGGTTCTGGTAGTCAATCTTGGGGTTGGGGGTTTATTCTCATACTCAAGACCTCCTTATGGGGATCGGCCAAGCAAATCGTGGTGGGGAAGCCAGCATTTGCCGGTGGTTCGATCTGTAGGAGTGAGTATGGCTATTTCAAGCCAAGCTCGTGGCGTTGTGTTTGTACATAGTTCGCCGCGTGCGCTGTGTACGCATGTTGAATGGGCTCTTGGTGGCCTGCTTGGTTCGCCTGTGAATTTGGACTGGGTTGATCAGCCAGTAGCTACCGGTTCAATGCGCAGTGAATTGTCGTGGACAGGTGCCGCCGGTTTGTCGGCAACAATCGCATCGTCATTGCGTAGCTACCCACATCTTCGTTTTGAAGTTACAGAAGAACCGTCACCCGGCTATGACGGGCAACGTTTCGTGTCTACGCCATCGTTGGGGTTGTGGCGTAGCCCGATGGGCGTATTTGGAGAAGCTTTCATCAGCGAAGAACGTCTGCGTAGTGCAATGGCAGCCGCAGTTGCAGACGGTCGGTCACTGATGGACGTAATGGATGAAGTACTCGGAGGTCCGTGGGATCGAGAGCTTGAACCATTCCGTTATGCAGGTGAAGGTGTTCCAGTTCGCTGGTTGCACCAAGTTGGATAAGCCAAGTCAACGAATAGAAAAAGCCCACTCAGCGCGAGTGGGCTTTTTCTGTGTCTAGCAGTTTTACAGCGGAATGTTTCCGTGATTTCCACGCGGGAACGAACCGTCGGGGAGAGCAGCGGCAGCCAGAGCTGATGCAAGTGCAGTGCGCGTCTTGCTTGGCTCAACGATTTCATCAACAGCGCCGAGTTCGATGCACTTAGGCAAACCGCCTGCTGTGATCTTGTGCTCTTCGGCAAGTTCCTGCTCGACTGCATCGCGGTTCTCAGGTGGAACTTCAGCGAGCTTGCGACGATGCAGAATACGAATCGCAGCAACTGGTCCCATCACAGCAACTTCAGCACCTTCCCATGCCATGACATGAGTAGCGCCAAGTGAGCGTGAGTTCATTGCGATGTATGCGCCACCGTATGACTTGCGCGTTACGCAGGTGATACGAGGAACAACACACTCTGCAAATGCGTGGAGCAGTTTCGCGCCGCGACGAACAACGCCATCCCATTCCTGACCGACGCCGGGCAAGTAGCCAGGAACGTCAACCATTACCAAAAGCGGAATACCGAATGCGTCACACATGCGAACGAAGCGCGCACCCTTTTCGGCAGAGGTTGCATCTAGGCAGCCGCCAAGGCGAAGTGGATTGTTAGCGACAAGTCCAACAGTGCGACCGCCGAAACGACCAAGGGCCGTGATCAAGTTTGGAGCCCAGCGCGGGTGTAATTCAATGCCAGATCCAGCATCGAGCACGGCGTCTACCAATGGATGTACGTCGTAAGCGCGAACGGGGGATTCAGGCATGAATGCACCAAGGTCGGTGTCTGTGATTGCTGACTGATTGAAGGTGCCTTGGCTACCAAGTAGATCTGCAATGTTTCGGGTATCGGTGATTGCCTGATCTTCGGTTTCGCTGACTACGTGCACAACACCGCTGCGACGACCGTGTGGTTCAGGACCACCAAGGCGCAACATGTCGACGTCTTCACCTGTCACGCTGCGAACAACTTCAGGGCCGGTTACAAAGACGCGGCCTTCAGGGCCAAGGATCACGATGTCAGTCAGGGCAGGACCGTAAGCGCCACCACCAGCGGCAGGACCAAGCACCACAGAGACCTGTGGAATTTTGCCCGACGCATGAGTCATTGCCTGGAAAATTTCGCCAAATGCCTTGAGTGACTGAATGCCTTCCTGCAATCGTGCGCCACCGGAATGCCAGATGCCGATGATTGGGCACTGCTTCTCCATGGCGATGACATAGGCATCAGTGATGACTTTGCCTTCAGCGCCACCGAGCGCACCACCCTGAAACGAAGGGTCGTTCGCAAACGCTACAACTTCTCGCCCATTGATCGTGCCTGTTGCGCTTATCGCACCGATGCCATCGACTTGCGACGCCACATACGTGAGTGATCCTTCGTCAAGAAGTTGAGTGAGGCGACGTGGCGCCATCAACTTCTTGTCTTCAACGGCTGGGGTAGTCATTAGTTACTCCGGAATGCAAGAACAACGTCATGTCCGCCGAAGCCGAATGAGTTGCTGAGTGCGGCAAGATCGCCAGCTGGCAGATCGCGAGGAGCACCAAGCACGACATCAACTTCGACACCTTCGTCAAGGTTTACAGTGTTTGCAACTGGTGGAACCTTGCGATCGCGAAGAGCCAAGATGGAGCCAATTGCAGCAAGCGAACCAGCGCCACCAAGTAGGTGACCCGTTGCGCCCTTAACAGCTGTAACAGGAGCATGATCAGCATCAGCGCCAAGCACCTTGCGAATAGCCTTCGACTCAGCAACGTCACCCGCAGGCGTTGAAGTCGCGTGGGCATTGATGTGGAAGATGTCCTTGGTCGACAAATCAGCATCAGCAAGTGCGCGATTCATCGCAAGGATGACGCCGCGACCTTCTGGTTCAGGTTGTGCAATGTGGTGTGCGTCTGCCGCCAGACCTTGACCACCGTAGGTTGCATAAATCTTTGCGCCACGAGCCTTGGCGAATTCTTCGGATTCGAGCACAACAATCGCTGCGCCTTCGGCCATGACGAAACCATCTCGGTCACGATCAAACGGGCGTGAAGCGCCAGCTGCATTGTCGTGACGTGTTGAGAGAGCGCGCATTGCTGCAAACGCAGCAATTGTCAGAGGGTGGATGCAACCTTCGGTTCCACCACACACAACAACATCGGCGCGACCAGTGCGGATCATCTCGGCGCCATAGCCGATTGCTTCCGCGCCAGAGGCACATGCAGAAACTGGGGTGTGAACGCCGGCCTGTGCACCAAGTTCAAGGCCAACGACAGCAGCAGGGCCGTTTGGCATCAACATAGGAACAGTCATCGGCGAGACGCGTGATGCGCCGCGTTCTTTGAGGATGTCGTATTGCTCCATGAGCGAGATTGCTCCACCTACGCCTGTAGCAACTGCTACACCAAGGCGAGTTGGATCAACTGAGTCAATAGCAGCGTCAGCCCATGCTTCACGAGCTGCGATAAGCGCGAGCTGTTGTGAGCGGTCCATACGACGAATTTCGTGTGCTTCCAGTTTTTCACTGGGGTCAACTTTGACAGGGGCAGCAATACGAACAGGCAACTCGGCAAACTTGGGATCTTCCAAGATGGTGATGCCAGAGCGTCCAGCTAGTAGTCCTTCCCATGTGGAAGCGACGTCTCCACCGAGGGGTGTAGTGGCTCCAAGGCCAGTTACGACAACTGTGCGGCTCATTGTTGTCGTCCTTTCTCTAGTAATTTTTGCGGGCTAGTTGTCTTTGCGTGGCAGGCGACGAGTGTCGCCTGCCACGTTAAAGACTTGCGAGATGTTGCTACTTGTTTGCAGCGATGAAGTTGACGGCATCCGCAACGGTGTTGAGGTTCTTGACCTCGGTGTCAGGGATTGTTACGCCGAACTTGTCTTCACATGCCATTACAACTTCCACCATTGACAATGAGTCAACGTCTAGGTCGTCTACGAATGACTTTTCCATCTGAACGTTCTCTGCAGGGATTCCAGCAACTTCGTTCACGATCGCGGCTAAGCCCGCGAGGATGTCCTCCTGTGACATTTTCTTTCTCCTTGTTTCTTGTAGGACTTCCCGCAGGTCGCGGGTTGTTCAACCGATTGAGTTTCCCCAACCGGAACTTATGGGGCGAGTGCTACTTGCGCAGCAAACGCGAGTCCGGCGCCAAAGCCCACCATGAGGATTGGTTCGCCGGATTTCAGTTGGCCCTGGCTGCGTAATGCGTCCATGGCCAATGGGACGGAAGCGGCCGATGTGTTGCCGGTGTATTGAATGTCGGTAGCAACAACGACTGATTCGGGAAGATCGAGTTTCTTGACGATTGCATTGGTGATGCGAAGGTTTGCTTGATGGGGAACAAAGGCGCTGAGGTCGTTTGCTGTGATGCCAGCAGCATCCAGAGCGCGTTCACAAACTTCTCCCATTGAACCAACAGCCCAGCGGAAAACGCGCTGACCTTCCATGGTCAACAGTGATGGGACGCCTTCGCGAGCGGCCGTGAAGTTATCGGGCTGCATGATGATGGCATCCATTGAAGAGCCGTCTGCGCCCCAAATTGTCGGTGCGATTCCAGGTACATCAGACGCTGAAATAACTACCGCTCCGGCGCCGTCAGCGAAGATGAAAGCGGTGCCGCGATCGTCGTAGTTCGTAACATCGCTGATCTTTTCGGTGCCGATCAACAAGATGTTATTGGCTGAACCGGAACGGATCAGACTGTCACTCAGTCCAATGCCGTAGCAAAAGCCAGCACAAGCAGCAGAGATATCGAAAGCTGACGCGTTGGTGGCACCAACAAGATGTGCAATCTCGGCAGCTGCTGATGGAGTGGCATGACGATGTGTGAAAGTGGCGACGATGACAACATCGATGTCTGTGGCAGCGATGCCAGCGTCAGCAAGCGCGCGAGTACCAGCAATTGCACCCATGGATGCGGACGTTTCTTCAGGTGCAGCGAATCGACGTTCGATGATGCCAGTACGTTCCTGAATCCATTCGTCAGACGAATCAATGCGCGGTGCAATGTCGTCGTTGGTAACTACTCGCTCGGGGCGGTAGGCGCCCAAGCCAGTCATGCGTGCACCAGCAACTGTGGCTGGTGTCTTCAAGTGGCTCATGCGCCAGCCTGTGGGTGAAGGCGAAGTAGTGGTTGGCCAGGGTTAACTGGATCACCATCAGTAACGAGCCATTCAACGATGGTGCCGCCATGAGGTGCAAGCACTGGATACTCGTCACGAAGTGTACGAATGGTTGCAACCTTTGCGCCGTTGTCGAGAACGGTGCCTGGCTCTTCACTGACGTTGAATTCGATGGTGCCCTTAAATGGAGCAACGACGAGACGCCATGTTGGTGATTCGCTGTGATCAGTGACTGAACCGTGACGTGCGATCAAGTCAAGAGCTGCAGGAATGTCATCAGGGGTCTTGAGCGAAAGAGTTTCAACATCTGGCATTGCGCGCTTAGCCAGGCCAACGAGTGTTCCTGCGGGTGGAAGTTCGATCAGGCCAGTGACGCCAAGGTCAAGCATGGTCTGCATGCATAGATCCCAGCGAACAGGATTGCTGACTTGGGTTACCAGGCGTTTGAGAACTTCGCGGCCGTTATGAATAACGGTGCCATCGGCGTTGCTGAGAAGTTGAATGCGTGTGTCATGAGTCGAGATGGCTTTGGCGTGTTGAGCAAGAACTGAAACGGCCGGTGCCA
Source organism: Actinomycetota bacterium (assembly GCA_947447095.1). Taxonomy (GTDB): domain Bacteria; phylum Actinomycetota; class Actinomycetes; order S36-B12; family UBA5976; genus UBA5976. The sequence goes on from CANFIL010000003.1 coordinate 12,583, forward strand.
TGTGCTGAGTGTGGAATGCGCCAGCGACAGAAAGCGGGCGAATGCGTGCACCGGCTGGGGGATCCTCGGCAAGCGCATTGAGTTGTTCAACGGTTCCAGCAGCAACGATTTGCCCTGCGCCATTTTCATTTGCGGCGGTCAGGCCATGCTCGGCGAGCTTTGCGATAACTTCATCGCGATCGCCACCAAGAACAGCACTCATGCTCGTTGCCGTAACCGCTGCGGCTTGTGCCATTGCATTGCCTCGTTCACGAACGAAAACCATTGCTTGTTCAGCAGAGATCACGTGGGATGCGGCAGCGGCAGTAATTTCACCAACACTGTGTCCCGCACCAACGCCGACCTTGGCGAATGCTTCGCCTGGGTGGGGGAACAGGCTCAAGAGTGACACCATGCCTGAGGCAACGATTAGTGGCTGTGCAACAGCGGTATCGCGGATGGTGTCCTCATCGCTCGTGGTGCCGTGCTTTACAAGATCGATGCCGGCAACAGTGCCAAGCCATTTCATGCGATCTTCGAAATTGGGCAGTTCTAACCATGGGGTTAAGAAGCCGGGGACTTGGGAACCTTGACCAGGAGCGACGATTGCAAGCACGAAAACTACTCTCTCGTATTGGTTACCACTAAATAGGCTAACGAATCCCTAAATATTAGGGCAATTATTTGTAGGAAACCTACTAATTAGCAAGTTTACGTGCCTGCATCAAGGCAATTCGCAGTGTCATGGCATCGGCTGGATCAAACGGATCCAACCCGGTGACCTCGTGGACGCGCTTAAGGCGATACCGCACGGTGTTCACATGGATGAAGAGTGCGCGGGCACACGCCTCGATGCTTCCGGTTTTTTCAAGGTAGTTGGCTAATGTGGCGCGAACATCCTCGCGAATGTGTTCCTTAAGCACCTCGACGATTGGATCAACCGCATCAACATCACCATTGACGACACGTGCTGCAATCAAGTCATGTGCCATAACCAAACGTGACGGTGGATCAACGAGCTCGAGTGCGCGATAGCCCGACATGGCTTCGAATGCAGAGGCATGTGCCTCAAGCAATGTTGTCGCCATCGGTCCAGCCACAACGCTGCCTTGACCAAAGTGGCCGACAAACGGCTTGGCTGCATCGGCGATAGACATTGTGTCTGGAACACCGCTGACTACTGCAACAAGTCGATCGCTTTGAATACCCACGAGCGCGTCGAGAGAAGCTTGGCGGGCAGTACGTTGAATTTGAGCGGCGTGAACTTCAGCGGCTAGTCGTGTCGTTGGCACGGGTCCGACAAGGACAAAGATCCCGCCTTCGAGCTTCCATCCTGCAGCGGCTGCGCGTGCTTCAACAGTGTCGTCACCTTCGCCAGTCAAGATTGCATCGAGCACCAGCGCTTGCAGGCGCGCATCCCAAGCACCTCGATTTTCAGCACGCTGGGCATAGACATTGGCGGCTGCAAACGCGACCTCGCTGGAATATCTCAGTAACGACTCGCGAAGTTCTGCTTGCCGAAGGTCATTGTCACCAGCAATCGATTGAATTGAATCTTCCACGACGGCAATGGTTGTCCGTACAAGTTCGACGGTTTGTTCAAGTGTGAGCGCGTCAGCAAGTTCTCGTGGCGCGCTAGAAAAGATGCGTTCGGTAAGCGATGTACTTTCCAGTGTTCCTGAAAACCATCCAATGAACGATGTCACGCCAAGTTGAGCCAGGGTTCCCACCGATGCACGTTCCCGTGCTGCCAGAGCCTTGAACCACGGCAAAGTGTCATCCATGCGGCGAACAGCGATAGAGGTGAGTTCACTGCTCATACGCTGCAGCTTTCGGGCAAGCACAGCCCGCTCGGCGGCTAACCGCTCAGGTGTGATGCTACGTGCCATGACTTAAGTGTGGCGCACCTAGAGCGCATTAAGTTCGGCGAGTTCAGATTCGCTCAAAGAAGCACGTTTCAGCAATGGGGCCAGTTGCTCGACGGTGCGAGCACTGGCAATTGGTGAAGCAATGCCGGGTTGTGTTCGCAGCCATTCCAAAGCGATCGTGGACATGTCTACGTTGTGGCCGTGAGCAATGGTTCGGACTTTGTCCACGATTGCCCAACCGCGCTCTGTGGCGTATCCATCCATATCTTCGGCGCGCACACTTTCCACTGCTACACCTGGCGCGTACTTGCCGGTCAAGAATCCAGCAGCCAACGAAAAGTAGGGGAGTACCGCAAGTTTTTCTTTAACACACAAATCTTGCAGCTCGCCTTGATACTCATCGCGAGTGATCGCGTTGAAGTTTGGCTGAACAACGACGTATTCGGCAAGTCCCATGTTACGAGAAATCCGCAATGCTTCTGCGAGGCGAGGTGTGGTGTAGTTGGACGCTCCTAGGTGGCGCACTTTGCCTGACTGGACGAGTTGATCAAAGGCTACGAGTGATTCTTCAAGTGGCGTTTCTTCGTCATCATGATGCGCGTAATAGATATCGATGTAGTCCGTTTGTAGTCGGCGAAGCGAATCTTCCGCAGCTGCAACAATGTTGGCTGCCGATAATCCTGGTCGGGTTTCTAACTTGGCTACTTTTGTTGCTACAACAATGTTTTGACGATTACCTTGGGACTTCATCCAATTGCCAATAATGGTTTCGCTTTCGCCACCAACATTGCCGTCGTGCCACGAGCTGTACATGTCCGCGGTGTCGATGAAATTGCCACCGGCAGCTGCATAGGCATTCAACACATCAAAGGATTGTGATTCGTTTGCGCTCCAGCCAAAGACGTTTCCGCCAAGGCACAGCTCGTGAACGTGTAGATCAGTGCGTCCCAAAGGGGAGAGGCTCACGATTAGCCGCCGCCCTCAGTGTTACCTGAGCCCGCTGCCTTGGGATCGTGAAGTTGGTAGCGATCGATGGCTTCTTGAACGCGAGCCGAATCAATTTCTCCACGCTTGGCCAGCATGGAAAGTGTTTGTACCGTGATGCTTTCGGCATCCACCAAGAAGTGGCGACGAAGTGCACCGCGAGTATCCGACATACCCCAGCCGTCGGTACCAAGTGAAACGAAGTCGCCTGGAACCCATTCGCGAATCTGATCCTGAACTGCACGCATGTAATCCGATACGGCAATGACTGGACCATCTGTGTTTTCGAGGCGTTGCGTTACATAAGGCTTCTTTTGTTCGCCTGTTGGATTGAGCAAGTTGTGTCGATCGGTTTCAAGACCTTCACGGCGTAGTTCGTTCCATGACGTTACTGACCACACGTCAGTGCTGACGCCCCAGTCTTCGCGCAGCAAGCGTTGTGCTTCCAGCGCCCATGGCACGGAAATGCCCGAGGCCAAAAGTTGAGCACGAGGTCCTGTTCGCTCTGCCGAAGCTTGGAACAAGTACATGCCGCGCAAGATGCCATCAACGTCAACATGCTCAGGTTCTGCAGGCTGTGAAATTGGCTCGTTATACACGGTCAAGTAGTAGTAAACGTTTTCGCTGTCCTCGCCATACATACGACGCAGACCGTCCTTGACGATGTGTGCGACTTCGTAACCGAACGCAGGGTCGTAAACAACGACTGCGGGATTAGTTGATGCAAGAAGTGGCGAATGGCCATCTTCGTGCTGCAGGCCTTCGCCGTTCAACGTTGTGCGACCTGCGGTAGCGCCGAGCACGAATCCGCGTGCCATCTGGTCGCCCGCGAGCCAGAAAGAATCGCCAGTGCGCTGGAATCCGAACATGGAATAGAAAATGTAGACCGGAATCATCGGCTCGTCGTGTGTTGAATACGACGTTGCTACTGCAGTCCACGATGCAACCGAACCTGCTTCGTTGATACCTTCGTGCAAAATCTGACCGATTTCAGATTCCTTGTACGACAACATCAATTCGCGGTCCACTGACATGTACTGCTGACCGTGTGGCGAATAGATCTTGAGTGTTGGGAAGAAGCTGTCCATTCCAAACGTGCGTGCTTCATCCGGAATGATCGGCACGATGCGGTGACCAATGTTCTTGTCGCGCAAGAGATCGCGCAACAAGCGAACGAACGCCATCGTTGTAGCGACTGACTGAGTGCCAGAACCTGTCTTGACTGCGGCATAAGCGTCGTCGCTTGGTAGCTCAAGTGGACGCGAGACAGTGCGGCGTCGTGGAACCGAGCCACCGAGTGTCGCACGACGATCCTTCAGGTACTGGATGTGTTCGTGATTTTCACCTGGATGGAAATACGGCGGCAACTTCTCGTCGATTTGCGAATCAGTGAGTTCGATCTGAAGTGTGTCGCGGAATTCCTTGAGGTCTTCGAGCGTCAGCTTCTTCATCTGGTGCGTTGCGTTGCGACCTTCGAAGTGCGAGCCAAGTGTCCAGCCTTTGATGGTCTTGGCAAGGATGACAGTTGGTTGACCAGTGTGTGCCATGGCGGCTGCGTAGGCGGCGTACAACTTGCGATAGTCGTGGCCACCGCGCTTGAGACCCCACACTTGATCATCGGACCAGTCTTCGACCATTGCCTTAGTGCGTGGATCGCGACCAAAGAAGTTGTCGCGAACAAAGCCGCCACTTTCTGTCTTGTATGTCTGGTAGTCACCGTCTGGTGTGCGGTTCATCAAATTGACGAGTGCGCCTTCGACATCAACTGCGAGAAGTTCATCCCACTCGCGACCCCAAATGACCTTGATGACGTTCCAACCAGCTCCGCGGAAATGCGATTCAAGTTCTTGAATGATCTTGCCGTTGCCGCGCACCGGACCGTCAAGGCGCTGCAAGTTGCAGTTAATAACGAACGTCAGGTTGTCGAGCTCTTCACGGGCAGCAATACCAATTGCGCCTAGTGACTCTGGCTCGTCCATTTCGCCGTCGCCAAGGAAGGCCCACACATGCTGCTGGGAAGTGTCCTTGATGCCACGGTGATGCAAGTAGCGGTTGAAGCGAGCTTGGTAAATCGCGTTCATTGGACCAAGGCCCATGGACACAGTTGGGAACTGCCAGAAGTCCGGCATCAAACGCGGATGCGGGTAGCTCGGCAAACCGTTGGGTGCAGCAGAAAGTTCTTGACGGAAACCATCAAGTCGTTCTGGACTCAAGCGACCTTCGAGGTATGCGCGTGCGTAAGCACCAGGGGAGGCGTGACCCTGCATAAAGATTTGATCGCCGCCGCCTTCATGATCTTGACCGCGGAAGAAATGGTTGAAGCCAACTTCGTAAAGTGATGCACTCGATGCATAGGTCGAGATATGTCCACCGACACCAATGCCAGGACGTTGTGCTCGATGCACGAGCATTGCTGCGTTCCATCGGATGTATGCGCGGATGCGGCGCTCAATGAATTCGTCACCTGGAAATTCTGGTTCACGCTCTGGCGGAATGGTGTTGATGTAGTCGGTGCTACGAAGGCTTGGAAGTCCGACATTCTTTTCAGCCGAGTGGCGAAGCATGGAAAGCATGACGTGACGTGCGCGCTGTTCACCACCGTTGGCGATGAGTGCATCGAGAGAGTCGAGCCATTCACGGGTCTCTTCGGGGTTGGCATCCACGTACTGTGTTGGCAAACCACCGGCTAAGAGTGATTCTCTCTCGGGACTCATGCGCATCCTGCTTATCTCTAGGAACCAGTCATATTCTGCTTGATAGGGCGTGGAGTGCGCCATTGGAGTCCACGTTTTGGTCTCAACTCTATTTCTTTAGCGTGTATCAGTTGCCATTTGCCTCAGAGTCAGGTGGACTAGACCCGTGGATGAAAACTCTGCAACCCCGAGCGGGTTGGCAGTCAAGCTTGGCTTTACCGCTGGGCAGGTCGTGCAAGAAATCGGATATGACACCGATACTGATGATGCAATTTCGGAAGCCATTCAATCTGTTGGCGAATTGGTTAACGAAGATTACGGTGACGTGGTCGATGCAGTGCTGTTGTGGTGGCGCGAAGATGACGGCGATCTTGTGGACGCCTTGGTTGACGCCTTAGGTCCACTTGCGGATCATGGCGTGATTTGGTTGATGACGCCAAAGGTTGGGCGCGCAGGACATGTCGAGCCCAGTGACATTGCTGATGCTGCGCCTACTGCGGGTCTCCAAGTCACAAGCGCCATCAGTGCCGCTGCTGACTGGCAGGGCACTCGACTGGTGGCTCCAAAAGCACGCCGCTAAGTTGTAACTGTCTTTCCATTAACTACTGACTAGATATAGAGGAACCATGGCACTCGAAATTGGCCAAGAAGCACCAGACTTCACGTTGAAGAATCAATTCGGCGAAGAAGTAACACTGTCGAGCTTCCGCGGCGAAAAGAACGTCGTACTGGTTTTTTACCCAATGGCATTCACTGGCATTTGCACTGGCGAACTCTGCGAGATTCGTGACCGTAGCGTTGACTTCGTGTCTGACGATGTACAGATCCTGGGCATCTCATGCGACACCACTGCAAGCCTCAAGGCATTCGCAGAACAAGAAGGCTTGCAGTACCCGTTGCTCAGCGACTTCTGGCCACATGGTGCAGTCTCACAGGCTTACGATTCGTTCTTCCCAGATCGCGGCTTCTCGCTTCGTGGAACATTCATCATCGACAAGCAGGGCATCCTTCGTTGGTCAGTAGTGAATAGCCCCGGCGATGCCCGTAACTCGGACGAGTACAAGGCCGCGTTAGCTGAACTGTCCTAGGTCAATAGCCGCATTTTCAAGATGCGGACTTGCTAGAACTGGTGTGAAATTAGAAAGTCACGTACCTGGGTAGACCCGAGACTTCCAGGTGCGTGACTTTTTCACTGCTGACCCCGATTTCACAGATTTCGGATGATTAGGTATCTTTATGAATGCACGTCGGGCGCTTAGCTCAGTTGGCTAGAGCATCTCGTTTACACCGAGAGGGTCAGGGGTTCGAGTCCCTTAGCGCCCACCACATAAATCACCTCCCTCAGGGGAGGTTTTTTATTTGCCTCGCCTTATACACATGACTGGTGTATGCTATGTGTATGAGTCGCACAAACATTGATTTACCTGACGACGATGTCGCTGAACTAATGCGTCGTTTTGATTTGCCCACCAAGAAAAGCGCGGTTGAATTCGCGCTTAAGCGTGTGCTTGAAATGACAGATCAGATGAAAGCACTGGACGACGCCTTTGGCATCGGATGGGATGGCGATTTGAATGCACTGCGCCAGGATCACAATGGAATGGATCTCGATGAGCCAAAAATTTCTGCTTGATTCATCGGTGTGGGTAAATTTCCTCAAGGGAGACGTGCCAACGAGGACGACGATCAACAAAGCAGTATCTGACGGATATGTGATTTCGAATTGCGGCCCTGTTGTTATGGAAGTTCTTTCAGGCTCACGTATTCATGAAGAAAGCAGAGTGACATCCATGCTGGATAGCTTTTTGACTCTGTCGCATGACATACATGCTGATTATCGAACTGCCGGAATCATGTATCGAGAATTGCGACGAAAAGGTGTCACGGTCAAGGGCTCGATGGATTGTTTGATCGCTGTTATTGCCATGAACCACGACGATGTGACGCTCATTCACGACGATCAAGACTTCGAGCTCATTGCTCAGCACTTTGACCTCAAACAAGAACGCTGGGCACGCGCGGCCTAATGGGGGTAGTTGACAGGGAGCGCATTGCCGAGTTAGATTTAGTTGAACGTTCAACTACTTAGGATGAAGCAATGAGCGAAATTCTCGAGGCCAAGATGCCCGCCTTGTACATCGGTCATGGCGCACCTTTGCTCCTGGATGATCCAGTGTGGACCTCTCAGCTCAAGGATCTGGCTAAAACTATTGAGACGCCCAAGGCAATCCTTATTGTTTCTGCCCACTGGGAATCTGCTCCACTCATGCTGGGTGCAACTGATTTTGGTGCGCCATTGATTTACGACTTCGGAGGTTTTGATCCGAAGTATTACAACATTCAATACAAGACGCCCGATTCAGCGGCTCTGGCGCAGTTGGTTCATTCAGTCCTCGGGGATAACCAGAACGCTGTTGATAACAAGAGTCGCGGTCTTGATCATGGCGCTTACGTGCCGTTACTGACGATGTACCCAGAAGCCAACATTCCGGTGTTGCAGATGTCGATCCCGACGCACAACCCGATGGAGCTGTACAAACTTGGCCAACGCCTCGCGCCACTTCGCGATCATGGTGTGCTGATTGTCGGCAGCGGTTTCTTGACGCACGGTTTGCCGTATCTCAAAGAATTTCGCATTGAAGCAACGCCACCAACGTGGAGTGTTGATTTTGATCAATGGGCGCAAGAAGCGATGCACCGTGCTGACCTTGACTCGCTAATGAACTATAAGGAACTTGCACCAGGCATGCCGTATGCGCATCCCACGGTGGAGCATCTTTCGCCAATTTTCGTGACTCTGGGTGCGGCGTCAGATGCCAACATTGCACCCGATGTCGTGATTGACGGTTACTGGATGGGACTTGCGAAAACTTCGATCCAAGTCGCCTAGTTCGCTTCGGGGTAGGGTGGAGTCACACCAGATCCTTGGTGGCTAACTCAATGAGGTGACGATCGTGGCCGTTAACGCATCCGCGGAACAGCAACAAGCGCTGCTGGACGTGCAGGCAATCGACACGAAACTCCTCCAGGTTGCCCATCGCCGTAAGGGAATTGCCGAAGTTCAACAGGCTCATGATTTAGAAGTCCAACTTGGGTCCATCGACATGAAGATCGTTGCGGCCATTACTGAAGTGTCGGATCTCGATCTTGATCGAGCGAAGGCCGAAGCTGATGTTGAGCAGGTTGTCAATCGCGCTAATCGAGACAAAGAGCGAATGGATTCTGGTTCGGTCAGCGCCAAAGATCTTTCTGGTCTACAAAGTGAGCTTGAGTCGCTAGCAAAGCGCCAAAGTGAACTTGAAGACGTAGAGCTCGAAATCATGCAGAATCTCGAAGAAGCCCGCGCCTCGCATGAAGCGCTCAAAGTTCAGCGAGAGTCGGTTGAAGCTGAACTTCGTGACGTTGAAGGCAAGCGCGATGAACAATTGAACCAGTTGGCCGCGCAAGAGCAAGAATTGAATGAGCAAAAGAAGTCAGTTGCTGCCAACTTGCCAGCAGATTTAGTGGCTCTGTACGACAAAGTTCGCGAAGATCAAGGTGGCGTTGGTGCTGCATTGTTGCAACATGGTGAATGCAAAGGTTGTCACATCGCGCTTGACTCCGATGAACTTAACCGCATCCGCAATCTCGCGAGCGAAGTTGTTGTTCGATGCGAGCAGTGCCGTCGCATTTTGATTCGTACCGCGGAGTCCGGTCTGTGACACGTTTTATCGTCGAAGCTGACGGTGCGTCACGGGGCAATCCAGGTGATGCCTCGTACGGCACCGTGATTCTGCATGGTGAAACTGGGGAAGTCGTTGCTGAACGCGCTGGTGTTTTGGGGCATGCGACTAACAATGTCGCCGAGTACAACGGACTTGTCGCGGCACTCGAGTTCATCGCATCCGTTGACTCGGATGCCATCGTCGAAGTGCGCATGGATAGCAAGCTTGTTGTTGAACAGATGAGCGGTCGTTGGAAAATTAAGCACCCAGACATGCAATCGCTGGCTATCCGAGCTCGCCAGATCTTGCCCGTGGGGAATGTGACCTACACCTGGATTCCTCGAGAAGACAACAAGCGTGCAGATGCGCTAGCCAATGAGGCCCTCGATACGCACCTTTCTGGTGGCTCTGGAATTATCGAGCGTCCATAATGTCGATAATCCTGTTGCCGCCTTCTGAAGGTAAGACGTCGGCAGAGGGAAAATCAAAACTGCAACTGTCGAAGCTGTCCTTTTCGGAACTCTCTCCTCTGCGAGAGAAAACAATCGGCGGATTAATCGCACTGAGCAATGGATCGCCGGCGAAGGCACGAACGACTCTAGGCGTCAGCGCTAAGCAAGATTGGGAAATCGAACGTAATCAGATCTTGCTTACCGCTCCTGTTGCTCCAGCGTGGCAGATTTATACCGGTGTGCTGTACGACGCGATCGGATTTTCGTCCCTAACTGCGGCGCAGATGAAAAAGTTAACGACCATGACTTTCGTGCAGTCCGCTCTTTTCGGATTGATTTCACTTGCCGATAACATCCCTGCGTATCGTTTGTCGGGAGATACGACTCTGCCCAAAGTGGGAACGATGTCTTCTGTTTGGGCAAAGTCAACTACTGAGATTTTGTCGGATCGAGAGGAACTCATCATTGATCTGCGTTCAGGCATGTATGTGAAGCTCGGCCCCATTCCTTCGGGAGCCAATGCGGTGTTTCCAAAGATTCTGCAACGCATGCCTTCGGGGCCACCAAAAGTTGTATCGCACCACAACAAGGCAACTAAGGGTCGTATTGTTCGAGCGATTGTCGAATCCCGAGGTGCAATAAAGAGTGTTGAACAATTGGGTTCGGTTATTTCGGCTCTTGGTGCTGATGTCGTCGTGAAGAAGGCTTCGAAGTCTGGGGGACCAGTGACGATGGAAGTTGTTGTCGACGTTCTTTAGTTACATTTTGTAGCTAGACAGCAGAATGCTGGTCTCGGAAGACGAAATAGATTTCAAGCTTCGGATGGCATTCAATTCGCGGTCAAAATCTTCGAGGGACTCTGCTTGAATTTCAGCAACAAGATCCCACTTGCCATTTGTTGAATGAATGGCAGTCACGCTTGGACGGTTTTGCAATTCGCGCACAAGCGATTGAGCATTGTTGCCTTCGACAGTGATACTCATGACTGCTCGGACAACATTCGGCGACGTACCCGGCTGAATTTTGACGGTGTAACCGGCGATAACGCCAGAGTTCTCCATGCGTGTGATGCGGTTTTGGATGGTTGGACGTGCGACATCCAGGGATTGAGCAAGTGCACTAATTGATGTTCGTGCATCTTTGCGAAGAGCGGCCAAGATTGAGCGATCAAGATCATCCATAGCGCCATCATTGCAAATTGGTCTATGAACTGTCACTTTTGTTTAGTCGATCGTCTAATTTGCCAGCCAATTAGGCAAATTTTGGCATTTAGCGAGCGTCGTGCTGAATTTGGCCATTCACAATGGTCAGCACTGTCCGTTGGTTGAGCAGCTCAATTGGCTCATTGTTGTAGAGGTTGCTTGACCACACTGCAACATCTGCTTTCTTGCCTACCGCGATGTCACCGAAGTCGTTTTCGCGATGCCACGCCCAAGCACCTTCACGGGTGTAACCGTTGATTGCAGAATGTAGTGAGATGCGTTCGTTCTGGGTCCACTTTCGCTTTCCATCTATCGACGCACGTGTCATCGCGCTATAAAAGCCAACAAGAGGATCCATTTCGCCTACTTGCCAGTCACTGGAAAGTGCTACGTGTGTGCCGGCACTCATGAGTGAATTGATTCGCCAAGCACGATCCCAACGATCTTCTCCGACGTTATTCATCCATGCGCCTTCAATGAGGTCAGGGGAGCAGTGCCGAGGTTGCATCGCAGCGGTGATGCCAAGCGTCGCGAGTCGATTGAGGTCATCGGGATGGATGCACTCAACGTGAACAATTCCGTGACGACGATCGTGAGTGCTGTTTATTTGTTGAGCGCTTTCAATCGCATCGAGAATTAATCGAATTCCGCCATCGCCGGTCGCGTGCGTGTGGGTTTGAAGCCCCAGTCGATCCAACTCGGAAACGATGAAATTGAATTCCTGTACTGGGGCGCTCGGATGACCTTTGGCTCCAGCTCGATTTGCATAGTCATCGAGCATCCATGCAGTGTGCGGCTCAATCACATCGTCTGCGTACAACTTGATAGGGCCCAGCGAAAGCATTTCTGAATCGACATGTTCGTCAATTGTTTGTCGCAATTGGTTTCGAAAATCGTTTCCCTCATCAATTGGATGGAATAGCGCTGCAATAACACGTGACGTGAGTTTGCTTTCAGCGAGAGCTCGCTCGAATAAGTCGAGCTCGGCCAGTGGGACCTGAGGCTCCACAACCGTTGTGATACCAAACGATGTAGCCATATCCATGCTCGATAACAATTTGCGATATCGACGATCTGGTGAATACATCGGGATGTCTCGTTGGAGTGACTTCAAGCCCATCGAGGTCATCGCGCTTGTATAGAAGTCGGTCACCCATCCAGTTGGTTGACCTTGCTCATCAAACTCGGGTTGGCCCCACGAAAGGTTGACTCCTTGCTCGACTCCGAGTAGTCGAAGGGCAACATTATTTAGCCACACAGAATGTTGATCGTAGGTGGTGATGAAGATTGGTCGATCAGTGATGCCTGCAAGATCACGTGCATGCGGTCTGCGATTTTCCACTACGGAATAGTTCGCGTTTTCTCCGCAGATCCAGGTGAGGTCCGGGCGATCGCTGGCGAACTTTGCCAACGTCGCACGCACGGGCTCAAGCGTATGAAATTCCTGGAGGTTCACGGCGTCTGGATCAAAGCCAAGAAGAAGGTGGCTATGACTGTCGATGATGCCGGGCGTAATCAGTTGGCCATTGAGTTCGATGGTTCGTCGAGAAGTTGGTGCATCGACCTGTGGACCGATGAAGGTGATGCGATCTGCTGTGATACCCACTGATAAAGGTGCTGGGACGGGCGAATCTGCGCGGTGAATCACGCCGCCATTGATAAGCAGATCAAGCATTTTTCTACCTTAGCCAAAAGGGGCTTATTCTTAGGGCAGACGAGTCGGTCGGGTGATCGCGCGTAGTAATACGCGAGGAAAGTCCGGACTCCATAGGGCAAGAGTGGTGGATAACGTCCACCTGGGGTGACCCACGGGAAAGTGCAACAGAAAGTAAACCGCCGAGACTCCATTTATTTGGAGTTTGGGTAAGGGTGAAACGGTGAGGTAAGAGCTCACCAGTGATTGTGGTGACACAGTCAGCTAGGTAAACCCCACTCGGAGCAAGACCAAGAGAGCTTCGGCTCAGAGCAGGTGACGGCCCGTCATTAGCCTGCAGGTAGGTTGCAACAGGTTGTCGGTAACGGCGATCGCAGATGGATGATCATCGCTGCGCAAGCAGTACAGAATCCGGCTTACAGACCGACTCGTCTATTTTTCCAACTCGATGTACTTACGCGTGCCTACTTGACACACATTTCTGAAGATGAAAACTTAGGCCTTTGCAATACTTTTGACAACGAAGCATAGAAGCAAGTGGTCACATATGTGAAGAACGATTTTGATTGGCGCAAATTGTGGTTTCATTCGAGCATTGATCTTTACAAAGGAGCCTCCTAGCGTATGAAATTATCCACCCTTGCAGCTGCCCTTATTGCCAGTTTTGTCATGGCTTCTTCTTCTGGTCCAGCCGTTGGTTCGGTAGCAGCGACTAGTGAGAATGAAACTGTAACCAGTTCATTTTCGTTTCCTACTGGTTCTGCAGTTTTAACTAACGCCCAGAAAGTAAAGATTAATAAAGTAGTCAAATCCTCTGGCAAAGATGCAACTTTCCTGGTTACGGCTACAGCTGGCAAATTGCCAGGCGTTAGTGATAGCGCGATTCATATACTTGCCAAAAAGCGTGGGCAAGTGGTCAAGGCCTACTTACTAAAACTTGGCGTGAGCAAGTCCAGGATCACAACAAAGGTAAAAATCACCAAACTTGGAATTGCCCCAAAATCTAAAATCGTTGGCAGATTTGCTGTTCCATCTCCTTCAGCGTCACCAACCACCCCTTCTTCACGTAGCTGCGCTAATGGCGGCACTTGCGTAGTGGGAGATACTGGCCCTGGCGGTGGAATTGTTTATTACGTTGACAACGCAGGATTTAGTTGCGGCAGTGGATTCACAAATACCGGAAGCCCAACAGGTGGACTTTGTAAATACTTAGAAGTTGCCCCAAGTGGGTGGAATAACGGCGGCGCACCAGCCACAGATCCTGAGAAAGTATGGGCAAATCAAAGTACGGATGTTTCTGAGATAACAAATGAAGCCATACCATTTAACAGCAGACTTGCGATCGGACTTGGGTATAAAAATTCAGTAGCAATTGAGGCTCAAAACGGTGCTGCCTACGATGCAACGAGTAATAATTATGCAGCCGGAGCAGCTCTCGCATATGCGAGCGATTCCAAGAGTGATTGGTATCTACCAACAACAGCTGAATTGAATCTTCTTTGCCAATGGAATCTTGGAGTCACGCAGGATGTCACAGCCGAGTGCTCTGGTGGAATCGTAAATAGTGGAATTGGTGCAACTGGTGC
>CANFIL010000004.1 GCA_947447095.1 Actinomycetota bacterium
ACATCCATGCCATGTTGAGTTCCGATGAGGCCCCAGACGCCCAAGCGAGCGCCTTAGATTACGCAGCGCAGTTGCACCACTACACAACCACCAGATTTTGTGCAGATAACACGATGATGGACATCTGCATTCTCAGCGTCGGCCCCGATGGCCATATTGCCTCGCTATTCCCCCACCACAAAGAACTCGAGAGCGCTGCGGCGGTTGTAGCAGTAATGGATAGCCCAAAGCCACCCGCAATACGTGTGACGTGGACTTTTCAAACTATCAATGCGTCACGAAATGTATGGCTCGTTGCTTCTGGCTCAGAGAAACTGCAAGCGGTCACAGCTTTACGCTCAGGAGCAGACCTGCACGACATTCCTGCGGCCGGCGCTCGAGGCACAATTGCTACTCGGCTCTACACCGACCTTCCTATTTGACATTCCACAAATAGAAAATCCCTGACAACCGAAGTCGTCAGGGATTTTCTTACGGTTTGAATTACTTGCCGCGAAGCTTTGCAAGCGCCTCATCGAGAATGTCTTTACCTTCTTTGTCGGTACGACGTTCCTTCACATAGGCAAGGTGAGTTTTGTATGGCTCAGTCTTGGCGAGGATCGGAGGATTTTCCTTGTCGCGACCTGCTGGCAGGCCACACTTAGGGCAATCCCAATCTTCTGGAATTTCTGCATCGTGAGCAAAACTAGGCATGGTCTCGTGACCTTCTGCACAGTAGTACCCGACATAGATACGTGGAGCTGCGTCGCCGCGCTCAGCTTCGCCCATTGGGCCTGCGCCGACACGACTACCGCGAATTGCGCTACCGCTACCTGCCATGAATATGTTTCCTTACGACTAAGCGTTCTTGAGCACAAGACCAAGAGCCACAATTGCTGTGATCCAGATCAGTGCGAGCGCGATTGTAATTCGGTCAAGATTTCGTTCCGCTACGGATGATCCACCCAGCGAGCTGCTCACACCGCCACCGAAAAGATCAGACAGACCGCCGCCCTTGCCCTTGTGGAGCAAAACCAAAAGGATGAGTAGAAGACTGGTGATGGCCAGCACAACCTCAAGCAGGATCGTCATTTCGTCTCTCGTTTCTAGCGATGTTCTACTAAGGATACCTGACAGACCCGACGGCTATTCACCGTGCAGACGGAACCGGCAAATAGCCACAAATTCATCAGGATCAAGGGATGCGCCACCGACAAGGCCGCCATCGACGTCCTTTTCAGCCATGATTGCAGCCACATTGTCAGACTTCATTGAACCGCCATAAAGCACGCGAACCTTGTCCGCAGCATTGCCATGAACTTCACGAACGCGAGCTCGGATTGCCGCACAGACTTCTTGGGCATCCGCCGGAGTTGCAACTTCTCCTGTGCCAATTGCCCACACTGGTTCGTAAGCGATGACCAAGCTTGCAACCTGATCGGCAGTGAGTCCCTCAAGCGCACCATCGACTTGGGCGAGTGTGTACGACACTTGGTCGCCAGCTTTGCGTACTTCGAGACCTTCACCCACACACACGATGGGTGTGAGTTCGTGACGGAAGGCGGCCTTAGCTTTTGCATTGACGATTTCGTCGGTTTCACCGTGGTACTGACGACGCTCCGAGTGACCAACAACTGCAAATGTGCAGCCAAGTTTGGCAAGCATCGCGCCACTGATTTCGCCTGTGTATGCACCCTTATCGGCAGCAGAGATATCTTGACCGCCATATCGTAGATCGATCTTGTCACCATCAACCAGCGTCTGAACGGAACGAATGTCCGTGAACGGTGGAAGAACAGCAACTTCGACATTTGCGAAGTCCTCGGCATTTAAGGTGTACGCCAACTTTTGCACCAAAGCAATTGCTTCAATGTGGTTGATGTTCATCTTCCAGTTGCCAGCCATCAATGGCATGCGACTCATTTAGTTGTCCTCCAGAACTGCCAAACCAGGCAAAGTCTTTCCTTCAAGATATTCAAGGCTTGCGCCACCGCCGGTAGAGATATGCGTAAATCCAGCTTCATCAATATCAAGCACACGCACAGCAGCAGCTGAATCGCCGCCACCGATCACCGTGGTGGCATCAATGCGCGTCATTGCTAGTGCGACTGCACGAGTTCCTTCAGCAAAAGCAGCCATTTCAAATACGCCCATAGGGCCATTCCATACAACTGTTTTTGCATCATTGAGTTTGGAAGCAAATAACTCGCGCGTCTTTGGCCCGATGTCCAGACCCATCCAACCATCAGGAATCGAATCGGCATCAACAATCTGGGTATTGGCATCCGCAGCGAAAGCATCGGCGATCACGATGTCTACCGGAACCACGATTTCAACACCGTTTGCATTCGCACGGGAAACGAGATCCTTGACGGTTTCGATCATTTCTTGCTCAAGAAGCGAGTTGCCTACCGAGTGACCTTGTGCAGCCAGGAATGTATACGCCATTCCCCCACCAACGAGAAGTCGGTCGACTGACTTCAAGAGGTTTTCAACCACGCCTAGTTTGTCGCTCACCTTGGATCCACCCAAGATGACAACGTATGGACGATCGGGATCAGCAAGAAGCTTGGCAAATACCTTTGCTTCCTTCTCAACTAAGAAACCGGCTGCGTGAGGTAATGCCTCGGCAAGATCCGTAACGGAAGCCTGCTTGCGATGTACGACGCCAAATCCGTCACTGACATAGAAATCAGCAAGCTTTGCCCATTCGGCTGCGAGTTCAGCGCGCTCGGCCTGCTCCTTGCTCGTTTCTCGAGCATCGAAGCGAACATTTTCCAGCATCGCAACATCGCCGTCACCCAGTGATGCGGCAAGTTCAACTGCTGGCTGACCCGAGGTTGTTGCACACAAAGCCACGTTCTGGCCGAGTAATTCGCCAAGTCGCTTTGCCGCGGGGGCAAGTGAGTACTTAGCCTCAGGCGCGCCCTTAGGGCGACCGAGGTGCGCCAAGATGATTACCTTGGCGCCACGCTCGGTCAACGACTTGATAGTTGGAACACTGGCAACAATGCGCCCGTCATCAGTAATGTTTCCCTGATCATCAAGCGGCACGTTCAGGTCTGAACGCACTATTACTGTCTTTCCAGCCACGTCCAGCTGGTCGATCCCACGAATCATTAGAGTGATGCGCCAACGTACTTGGTGAGATCAACGAGGCGGTTTGAGTAACCCCATTCGTTGTCGTACCAACCGACGACCTTGACGGTGCGCCCGATGACGTTTGTTAAGCCAGCGTCGAAGATGCACGACGAAGGATCGGTCACAATGTCACTCGACACGATTGGATCTTCGGTGTAGCTAAGAATGCCCTTCAGTGGCCCTTCGGCTGCCGCCTTGATTGCGGCATTGATTTCTTCCTTGGTGACGTCCTTGTTAAGAACGGCAGTCAAGTCAGTTGCCGAGCCAGTTGGGACTGGAACACGCATGGCGTAACCATCTAGCTTGCCCTTGAGTTCAGGCATAACCAGGCCGATCGCCTTAGCCGCACCTGTTGACGTTGGGATCATGTTGGTTGCTGCTGCACGTGAACGGCGAAGATCCTTGTGCGGGAAGTCCAGGATGACCTGGTCGTTGGTGTACGCGTGGATCGTGGTCATGAGACCGTGATCAATGCCAAATGTTTCGTGGATGACCTTTGCCATTGGTGCCAGGCAGTTGGTCGTGCATGAAGCATTTGAGATGACGTGGTGATTTGCTGGGTCATAGATCTCGTGGTTAACGCCCATCACGATGGTGGCATCGTCATTGGTTGCTGGTGCCGAGATGATGACCTTCTTGGCGCCGCCAGCGATGTGGCCAGCTGCCTTTGTGGCATCAGTGAAGTGTCCGGTTGATTCGATCACGATGTCTGCGCCGAGGTCTCCCCATGGCAACGCGCTTGGGTCACGCTCTGAAAGCGCGGCAATCTTCTTTCCACCCACAACGATTGAATCGTCTGTGTATGAAACATCCTTACCGAGACGACCCAAAATCGAGTCATACTTCAGCAGATGGGCAAGTGTGGCGTTGTCTGTTAGATCGTTGATTCCAACGATCTCGATGTCTGCTCCCGATGCCTCAATGGCACGGAAGAAGTTGCGGCCGATGCGGCCAAATCCATTAATACCTACGCGGACGCTCATTTGGCGTTCCTCCTAGTACTTGATCCGATGTAACGCGGGAGCGCCTTTGCTACCAATTACGTCAAGTCTAGCGTTTGCTATCCCTCAAGCATGTCAGGGGTGAGCCCTGATTCGGTGTTTGGAATACCTAATTCTGAGGCTCGTTTGTCTGCCATAGCCAGCAGGCGGCGAATGCGACCAGCGATGGCGTCCTTGGTCATCGGCGGGTTTGCGAGTGCCCCGAGTTCTTCCAAACTGGCTTGCTGATGCGTGACGCGAAGTTGTCCTGCTTCGAGTAAGTGCTCTGGAATTTCGTCACCGAGAATTTCCATTGCACGCTGAGCTCGAGCTCCCGCGGCAACAGCAGCGCGAGCCGAACGACGCAAATTTGCATCGTCAAAGTTCGCCAGACGGTTAGCAGTGGCACGCACTTCGCGACGTAGGCGACGTTCTTCCCATGCCATGACCGACTCATGCGCCCCAATGCGAGTGAGCATTGCGCTGATGGCATCACCATCGCGGATAACCACGCGGTCTACGCCTCGTACCTCACGTGCTTTTGCAGCAATTCCTAGACGTCGAGCACTACCAACGAGTGCTAACGCTGCTTCAGGTCCAGGGCAAGTGACTTCAAGTGAGCTGCTTCGTCCCGGTTCGGTCAGTGAACCATGCGCCAAGAATGCTCCACGCCAAGCGGACTCGGCATCGCACAAACTTGCCGACACAATGTGCGGCGGCAATCCTCGAATTGGTCGCCCACTGGCATCTACGAGTCCCGCTTGTTTAGCAAGTCGTTCGCCTTCTTCGGCAACACGCACGAGGTAGCGACTTCCCTTGCGGATTCCCGATCCGGAAAGGACACTGACTTCAGCATTGTGACCGAATAGCTCGGCAAGGTCTTTTTTAAGTCGACGGGCAGCTTGACCAGTATCAAGTTCAGCTTCTACGACAATCTTGCCGCCAACCAAGTGCAGGCCACCTGCGAAACGAAGCAGTGTGGAAACTTCTGCTTTGCGACAGCACGCCTTAGTCACGGTTAAGCGACTGAGTTCGTCTTTCACTGCTGCGGTCATTGCCATACCCCGATACTGCCATGCGCAAAGACGGAACGGTACGCCGAGGCTAGTAATTCTGGATCATGCTGGTCCGAGCCAGCAGCAGCCACAGGAGCGAAATGTAGGTGCGCACCCATGCTGGCACAGGCGGCCTCGAGACGTTGAGGATCAGCCACGTGAGAAGGGTCGGCAATGACCGCATCGAGGCGAAAATCAGGGTAATTCGCAATCATCACATCAAGATAATTCTCAGGTGAATAGCCTTGCGTCTCACCTTGTTGCGCCTTGAGATTGAGCACCAAAATTCGCTTTGCCGTGGTGTCATGAAGAGCCTGGCTCATCTCGGGAACATGAAAATGCGTGAGCACGCTTGTGAACCATGAGCCTGGGCCAAGCACAACGACGTCGCCATGTTGGACTGCGGCCACAGCTTGCGGGCAGTGTGCGGGATTACTTGGTTCAAGTTTCACGGATTCAATTGCGCCAGTCGTGGTTGCAACCTGAACTTGGCCTCGCACATTGTTTACGTGACCTTCGTCGTCACGGACTTGAGCAACAATTTCCAGCGGCTCTAGCGCAAGGGGTAACACAATTCCACGAGCATCGAGAAGTCGCGCCACCCATTCAAGTGCAGCAACGACATCATGCTCTTCTTCCCATAGGGCTGTGATCAACAAGTTTCCAAGTGAATGCCCATTAAGGTCGCCATCACTGGCAAACCGATGTTGCAACACCCGAGCCCACGTTGAGCCCCATTCGTCATCGCCACACAATGCAGCTAATGCCATACGAAGATCACCAGGTGGAACCACGCCAAACTGATCACGGATTCGTCCACTGCTTCCACCGTTGTCGCTGACTCCAACGATGGCTGTTACCTGCGGCGTGATTCGACGTAAGGCTCGTAACGATGCTGCCAAGCCGTGTCCGCCACCGAGTGCAACCACGTTGGGTGCGCGCTTTGGTGCTCCCACTATTCGCGGCCTAAATCACGATGTTGCACTCGCACTTCAACGCCAATCTTGGACAGACGTCCCGCAAGTTCCTCAACCATCGCCACGCTGCGATGTTTGCCACCAGTGCAACCAAGAGCAATCGTGACAAACCGCTTACCCTCACGGATGTAGCCGTCTTCAACGATGCCGACAAGGTCTGCGTAGTGAGCAAGAAAGTCTTGAGCCTCTTGATGGCCAAGGACAAATTCGCTGACCTTCTTATCCATACCGGTTTGTGCGCGCATCTTTTCGTCCCAATGCGGGTTAGGCAAGAAGCGCATGTCAGCAACCATGTCCGCATCAACTGGAATTCCGTACTTAAATCCGAAGGACATTACGGTAGCGCGCAATACAACGTCCTCTTCGTCATCGAATGCATCTTCGACTGCACGGCGCAATTCGTGGACATTGAGCCAACTGGTGTCAATGATCAAGTCTGCGGAGGCTCGAAGTTCACCCAAGAGTGCGCGTTCACGTTCCACCGCACCAAGCAAGTTGTCATTCTTTTGAAGGGGGTGCGGACGACGCGATGACTCATAGCGTCGAACGAGCACCTCATTTCCTGCTTCCAGGAATAGCACTCGCACATCATGGCCTGCATGCTTGAGCTCGTCGATGGACGCCTGTAGCTCTTCAAACAGTTTTCCGCCTCGGACATCGGCGACAAGTGCAATCTTTGTGTCTGAACCCGGCTTTGCTAGCAAATTAATTGTTTGGCTCATCAACGTTGGCGGCAAGTTATCTACGACAAACCAGCCAACATCTTCAAGCGCACGTGTTGCCGTTGAGCGACCAGCGCCCGACATGCCCGTTACTAGCACTACTGAAATAGTCACGACTCAATTATCTCGCCAGTAGTCAGATTTATGGCCGGCGAAGCCGAAGTTTGCGACTCTAATGCCGTCACAATCTCCATGGCCTGCTTTGGTCCGATTCCTGAGACTTCCGCAATTTCCTCAACAGAGGCTGCTTTGATCTTCTTCAATGAGCCAAAGTGCGCTAGAAGAGCCTTCTTTCGTACCGGACCAAGGCCTGGCACAGCGTCCAATGCGCTATCCACCATCGATTTTGAGCGTCGATCGCGATGCAAGGTAATCGCAAATCGGTGGGCTTCATCGCGAACCCGCTGCAACAGGAATAATGCCTCGCTATTTCGAGGGAGCACAATCGGATATTGCGCGCCTGGTTGCCAGATTTCTTCCATGCGCTTTGCCAGCCCTACGACATACATGGAACCTAAACCAAGCTCGTTGAGAGCCTGAGCTGCCGCATTAACTTGAGGTTGGCCACCATCGATAACAAGCAAGTTCGGTCGATAAGGCCGATGCGATTGCTCATTGGTATTTGCGAAATGACGCATCACCACTTGTTTGATTGACGCTGTGTCATCACGTGGATCCTCAATGATGAATCGCCGATAATCCTTTTTAAACGGCAGACCGTCCTCGAATACGACAAGAGAAGCCACGACATTCGTTCCTTGAATATGTGACACGTCAATACATTCGATACGCAGTGGAGCACTGGCGAGTGCGAGCGCTTCTTGTATTTCGGTAAGCGCTTGCGATCGTGTCACCAAATCTGACGATCGTTTTGACTTGTGTGACACTAGGGCCTGTTGGGCGTTAGAGACAACGGTTTCCATTAATGTGCGTTTGTCGCCGCGCACCGGCACCCGAATGGAAACGTTGGCATTGCGCTCGAAACTCAGTAACTCTTGGACGCTACCCACACTGTCTGCTTCTGTACTCACCAAAATTTCTGTGGGGATCTCTTCTCCACTAGCAACTGCGTAGACATACATCAAAGCATCAGTCATGAGCGTTGCATCCGTGGCTTCAACTGCATTTTCCATCACAAACCCGCGCTGTCCCACGATGCGACCATCGCGAACTGTGAATACCTGAACGGCAGACTGCAGATCATCGTGACTGATACCGATGAAATCGGCATTAGTGGCATCAGCGAGTACGACAGCGCTCTTCTCGCGCACCCGATCCAGTGCAGCAAGATCGTCTCGAAGAACCGAAGCCCGCTCATAGTCTTGAGCGTCAGCCGCAGCCGACATACGCGCTTGGAGATCCTTGATGACATGGGCCGAATTTCCCGACATGAATGACGTTAAATCTTTCACGACTTCGCGGTGTTCAGATTCGCTGATTTTTCCTACGCAAGGTGCGGAACAACGATCGATGTGCGCAAGGAGGCACGGCCTACCGGCGGCTTTCGCATTTCGGAATACCCCAGCGGTACAACTTCGCATAGGGAAAACTCGAAGCAGGTGATCAAGAGTGTCTCGAATCGCCCACGCTTGAACATAAGGACCAAAATACGTAACACCTTTGCGCTTGTCGCCGCGATAGACGAACACTCGAGGAAATTCGTCTTGCGTAGAAATAGCCAAATAGGGATACGACTTGTCATCTCGATAACGAACATTGAACACGGGATCAAATTCCTTGATCCACGCATACTCAAGCTGTAGAGCTTCAGTCTCATTTCGAACGGTAACCCAGTCAACGGACTCGGCGGTCGTCACCATCGTTTGGGTTCGTGGGTGCAGATCGCTACCAAAATAGGAGCTCAATCGATTTTTGAGATTCTTGGCCTTGCCGACATAAATAACACGCTCACTGGAATCCCTGAATCGATAAACCCCAGGCGCTGTCGGCATGTCTTGTGGCTTGTCCGCTGGACGCATGACTACTTCTTTAGCAGCGGCTTGAGGAATTGCCCTGTGTGAGACGCCTTCACCTTGGCGATGTCTTCTGGAGTTCCAACAGCAACGACTGTTCCTCCCCCAGAACCACCTTCTGGCCCCATGTCGATGACCCAGTCAGCTGTCTTAATCACATCAAGGTTGTGCTCGATGACAATGACGGTGTTGCCTTTTTCGACCAGTGAATGAAGAACTGTCAGTAACTTGTTCACGTCTTCAAAATGCAATCCCGTGGTGGGCTCATCGAGCACATAGATCGTTCGACCCGTTGATCGCTTTTGCAACTCGGAGGCAAGTTTCACACGCTGCGCTTCACCACCGGACAGCGTTGTTGCAGGCTGCCCAAGTCGGACATATCCCAATCCAACATCCATCAAGGTTTGCAGATGGCGCGCAATTGGTGGAATAGCAGCGAAAAATTCCAAGCCTTCTTCAATCGGCATGTTCAAAATGTCTGAGATTGACTTGCCCTTGTAATGCACTTCTAGAGTTTCGCGGTTGTATCGAGCACCATGACACACTTCGCAAGGCACATAAACATCGGGCAAGAAGTTCATTTCGATTTTAAGAGTTCCGTCGCCCGAACATGACTCACAACGGCCACCTTTTACGTTGAACGAAAAGCGCCCTTGTTGGTACCCGCGCATCTTCGCTTCCGTTGTCTCGGCGAAGAGCTTGCGGACATGATCAAAGACTCCGGTATAGGTCGCTGGATTTGAACGTGGCGTGCGGCCAATCGGACTTTGGTCAACGTGTACGACCTTGTCAAGATGCTCAACGCCTTCAACCTTGGTGTGTTTACCAGGAACGGAACGTGCACCATTCAAATCTCGCGCGAGAACGCTGTACAAAATGTCATTAACGAGTGTGGACTTACCAGAGCCTGAAACACCCGTAACAGCAACAAAGCAGCCAAGCGGAAAAGTGGCACTGACGTTCTTAAGGTTGTGTTCTTTCGCTCCCTTAACGACCAGCTGTCTGTCCTTATCGATGGCTCGTCGCTTCTTTGGAACTTCGATCGATCGCTTACCAGAGAGGTATTGGCCCGTTAACGAAGTCTTGGAGGCAATTAAGTCCTCGTAAGAGCCACTGACTACGACTTCGCCGCCATGTTCTCCTGCGCCAGGGCCAATGTCAACGATCCAATCCGCAGTTCGGATCGTGTCTTCATCGTGTTCAACCACAATCAAGGTGTTTCCGAGATTACGAAGTCGCACAAGTGTCTCGATCAATCGATGGTTGTCACGCTGATGAAGACCAATACTCGGCTCATCAAGCACGTACAGCACGCCCACGAGCCCTGAACCAATTTGGGTGGCCAGGCGGATGCGCTGCGCTTCGCCTCCAGCCAGTGAACCAGCAGATCGTTCCAGAGACAGATAGGAAAGTCCCACATCTACAAGGAATGCCAGACGCTCGTTAACTTCCTTCAACACTCGGTCTGCAATGGCGCGTTCACGCGCGCCGAGCTTCAAATTCTTCAAGAACTCAGCACATTCACCAATGGGCATTGACGCAATTTCTGCAATGTTCTTATCGCTCAAGGTCACCGATAACGAGATCGGCTTGAGGCGTGCTCCAGCACAAGCTGGGCATGGCACCTCACGCATGTATCCAGCGAGCTTGTCGCGAGTCGAATCACTTTCCGATTCAGCATGTTTACGCATGACGTAATCGATCGCGCCTTCGAATCCAGTGGAATACGTGCGTTGACGTCCGTATCGATTCTTGTATTTCACATGAACTTCATGCCCATGACCATGCAATAGCGCGGACTTTGCTTTAGCCGGCAACTTTTTCCACGGAACGTCAGTTGCGAATTCCATTTCCTTTGCCAACGCTTTGGTCAAGCGGAAGAAATAATCAAAGATGTGTCCAGACGACCACGGATCGATCGCGCCTTCTTCAAGCGACAGATCCGGATCAGGAACGATGAGCTCAGGATCAACTTCCATTTGCGTTCCCAGCCCAGTGCACTCGGTACAGGCACCAAACGGTGAGTTAAAAGAAAACGACCGAGGCTCAAGTTCTTCAAATTGGTTACCGTCATAAAGACACACCAAATGTTCGCTGAACATGCGTTCACGTTCTGGATCATCTTCTGGAAGATCGACAAATTCCAGCGTCACGAGCCCTGAAGACAACCGAAGCGCTGTTTCGACACTGTCAGTGAGGCGGCGGACTGCATCCGGCTTCACTGCCAGGCGATCGACGACTACTTCAATCGTGTGCTTTTCTTGCTTCTTGAGTTTTGGCACTTCTTCCAAACCGTAGACAACGCCATCAATACGAGCACGAGCGAAACCTTGCGACTGAAGTGAACGGAAAAGCTCGGCGTACTCTCCTTTTCGCTCGCGAATGATAGGGGCAAGCAGCTGAAACCGCGTGCCTTCCTTAATTTCGAGAATGCGATCAACGATTTGTTGTGGCGACTGACGACTAATTGGTCGTCCACAATCGGGGCAATGAGGCTTTCCTGCGCGTGCAAACAACAGACGCAGGTAATCGTAGACCTCAGTAATTGTTCCGACGGTTGACCGCGGATTTCGGTTCGTTGACTTTTGGTCGATAGACACTGCTGGCGATAGGCCCTCAATGAAGTCAACATCCGGCTTGTCCATCTGGCCAAGAAACTGGCGGGCATATGCTGACAGTGATTCAACGTATCGACGTTGACCTTCAGCAAAGATTGTGTCGAAGGCGAGCGAGGACTTTCCAGAACCGGAAAGCCCAGTAAAAACAATGAGCGCATCCCGAGGCAAATCCAGACTGACGTCCTTGAGATTATGCTCACGCGCTCCGCGCACGATTAAACGATCAGCCACGATCCAATGGTATTGCCCACTCCTTGCCCCTGCAGAGTGGTGTCTGTCGTCTCAGATTACGGTTGAACGGCCTTTTTGTTTGCCCGCAAACTTGCCACCGTAGCGATGCCGAGAATTACCACAATGACAAGTAGCGAAACTGACGTTGGGATCTTTGGAATGGTGGAGTTGATTTCATGGAAGTACAAAGCGACCAACTTAAACCCAATGAAAATCAGGATGGCTGACAAGCCGATGGACAGGTACACCAATTTGTCCAATAGTCCCTTAAGCAAGAAGTACAACGCTCTGAGCCCTAAGAGTGCGAAGGCATTTGCCGCAAAAACCAGAAGCGGCTCTGAGGTCACACCATAGGTGGCAGGAATTGAATCGAGTGCAAATAACAAATCGGTACTAGCAATAGCAGCTATAACCAAAAGCAGTGGTGTGCCTATCCGTTGACCATCGCGACGCAAGAAAACTTTTGTACCGTGATATTCATCCGTAATCGGAATCATCTTTTTTACCATCCGAATCACGGCGTTATCTGACGGATGCGGGTCTTCATCGCGATGCTTGAAAAGTGAAATGCCGGTCCAGATCAAAATTGCGCCAAAGATGACAAAAGTGAAAGCAAAGGCATGCAAAGCTGCCGCACCGATGGCGATAAAGACTGCACGGAAAACCAAGGCCAAAATTACCCCGATAAGCAGAACGCGCTGATGAAGAATGCTCGGCACTGCAAACTGAGTCAAGATGATGACAAAAATGAAAAGGTTGTCGATTGAGAGTGACTTTTCCACCAGATATGCAGCAAAGTACTCGGTTCCAAATTCGGAACCATGAGAGAACCACACCCATGCACCAAATGCCACGGCGACTGCAACATAGAAAATGGACCAGAGCGCGGCTTCTGTAAAAAGCACATCATGCGGCTTGCGGCTTACGAGAACAAAATCCAGCCCGATGAGCAATCCAATAATGGCAACAAGACCGACCCAAATTGAAATACCAACGTCCATACCGAACTTCTCCTTGTCAGGATTCGTCGATCTCGAAGTGCTTCAAAGCCTCACCCCGAACATCGAGCGAATCTTCTAGCACTTCAGCTAGCTGGGATTGCTGTGCCCGCTCTGGATGCTTCTTCAGCACCCAGAGGCTTGACATAACTGTTACCCCTAAAGTCGCTGCGATAAACATCAAACTTTGCTGAATCGAAATATGCGGAACGTGAATTTCCGTTGTTCCTCCGAGAGCCTCAAGGAACAATTTGATGGCGATAAAGCCCAAAATTAGCGCTAATCCCTTGGATAAGAAAATTATTCGATCCAAAACGCCATTGAGCAGAAAATAGAGCTGACGTAGCCCCATAAGTGCAAATGCATTCGCCATAAACACGAGATATGGCTCCCGAGTTAATCCGAAGATGGCAGGAATGGAATCAAGGGCAAACATGAGATCTGTTGTTCCGACGGCAAACATCACCAACACCATTGGGGTGTAAAGACGCTTTCCTTCTTTACGGATTGCGAACTGGGAACCGTGATATTCACGAGTGAACGAAAATCTCCGTTCCATGAGTCGCACTAGTGAGTTCCCATCGGCATCCGGCTCCTCTTCACCTGAGCGCCATACCGACAGAGCTGTGTATAAGAGAAAGGCTGCAAAGAGAAAAAACGTGGCTTCAAAGCGCTGAATCGCTGCAGCGCCAACCGCGATGAGAACGCCTCGAAGAAGAATTGCCAGAGCAACACCGACGAGAAGTACGCGATGCTTTTGCTCATTTGGCACCGCAAACGACGACATCAACACGATAAAAACAAATAAGTTGTCAACGGAAAGGCTGTACTCAGTCACCCACCCAGCCAGGAATTCAGCGGACGCGGACGTATCTGGATAGTGAATACGAAGAAACACAGCGAACGCAAGTGCCGCAAGAACGTAAAAGATTACCCACCGTGTTGCCTCTTTCGCTGTGAAAGCGTGTGAGTTGGCATCAACAAGGACGAAGTCAACAACGAAGACCGCCACAAGCGCAACGATCGTGACCACCCACGTGGTCATTGAAATATCAAGCATGTCCAGCCTCTGTCATTTGGCGAAGTTCTCGCTTGAGGTCGCCAATTTCATCCCGCAATCGTGCAGCAAGCTCAAACTGTAGTTCACTCGCAGCAGTATGCATCTGCTCAGACAGTTGATCTATCAAATCTGCTAGATCCTTGGCAGGAATACTTCGCAAACTTTCACGAGCAGATTCAGGAACACCCTTACCCCGCACATTGGACATGAACTCTTCGGTATCCGCATCTTCCTTGGAAATTAGGTCCGTTATGTCGGCAATTTTCTTTCGAAGCGGTTGAGGATCAATGCCATGGGCAGTGTTGTATGCGATTTGCTTGGCACGGCGGCGGTTTGTTTCATCAATTGCTACGCGCATTGAGTCAGTGATCTTGTCGGCATACATATGCACCTGACCCGACACGTTTCGGGCCGCGCGACCAATGGTCTGGATCAGACTTCGCTCACTGCGCAAGAAGCCTTCTTTGTCGGCGTCCAAAATGGCTACAAGCGAGACTTCTGGGAGATCGAGACCTTCACGCAATAAGTTAATGCCGATGAGAACGTCGTATTCACCAAGTCGAAGTTCCCGAAGAAGTTCAACGCGGCGGAGTGTGTCCACTTCCGAGTGCAGATAGCGCACCCTGATCCCCTGCTCCAACAAGTAGTCGGTGAGGTCTTCAGACATTTTCTTCGTCAATGTCGTGACGAGAACACGTTCATTGATTGCTGTGCGTAGGCGAATTTCATGGATGAGATCATCAATTTGACCCTGAGTTGGCTTGACCACGATCTCGGGATCAAGCAAGCCCGTCGGGCGAATGACTTGCTCAACTACGTCTCCCCCAACTTTTTCGAGTTCGTATTTGCCAGGAGTGGCAGAAAGGTAAACCGTCTGACCGATTCGCTCAAGAAATTCATTCCACTTCAATGGACGATTGTCCATCGCGCTAGGAAGACGGAAGCCATGTTCAACCAACGTACGTTTACGAGATGCATCTCCTTCGTACATGGCACCAATTTGTGAGACAGTCACGTGACTTTCATCGATGACAAGCAAGAAATCTTCTGGAAAATAATCGAGCAAGCAGTTTGGCGCTGAACCAGCTTCACGACCATCAATGTGGCGTGAATAATTTTCAATCCCTGAGCAGAAACCCAGGTTTTGCATCATTTCAATGTCGTATGCAGTGCGCATTTTCAGGCGTTGAGCTTCGAGCAACTTACCCTGGCCCTCAAGTTCGTCGAGTCTGACGGCAAGTTCGTCCTCAATGCCCTTGATGGCTGTTGCCATTCGCTCGGGGCCAGCGGTGTAATGCGTGGCTGGGAAAATGTAAAGCTCAGTGTCATCCGTGAGGATTTCGCCAGTTACCGGGTGCAGCGACATCAGTCGATCAATGTCATCGCCAAACATTTCGATTCGAACTGGATGTTCTTCATATACGGGATAGATCTCGACTGTGTCTCCGCGCACTCGGAAAGTTCCGCGGGTAAAAGCAATGTCATTTCGCGCATATTGGATATCTACCAATTGGCGAAGCAAAGCGTCGCGGCTAATGCTCTGGCCAACGCGCAGACGAATCATCCGATCGACGTACTCCTGCGGTGTTCCTAGGCCATAAATACAACTCACAGAAGCAACAACAACGACATCGCGCCTAGTCAGCAAACTGTTTGTGGCGCTGTGACGTAAACGCTCAACTTCCTCATTGATGGACGAATCCTTTTCAATAAAGGTGTCAGATTGCGGAATGTACGCCTCAGGTTGGTAGTAGTCGTAATACGAAACGAAATACTCCACCGCATTGTTTGGAAGTAATTCTCGGAACTCATTTGCAAGCTGGGCTGCCAGGGTTTTATTTGGCGCCAAAACTAAGGTTGGCCGCTGCACCTCTTCGATGAGCCAGGCGGTCGTAGCACTTTTTCCTGTGCCAGTCGCACCCAGAAGTACGATGTCTTGCTCCCCTGCACGAATGCGCTGGGCCAGATCTGCAATGGCTGTTGGTTGGTCACCAGAAGGGACAAATTCGCTGATAACTTCAAACGGCGCGACCTTGCGCTGCAAATCAGTAATCGGACGAACCATGACTACAGACTACGCCGTGATTGCATTCCAGACAGTTTCACATTGCAACCGGAGATCCTCTAAGTCACCATCATTATTGATTTCATAAGTGGCTAGTGCAGCACGTTCCACATCAGAAGCTTGATGCCCCATGCGCGCCGTGGCATCATCACGGGAAACGCCGCGGGACTCAAGACGTTCCAACCTCAACTCCAGCGGACTATGAACGACTATCACGGCATCAAACTGTGACTCCAGACGTTTTTCGACCAGCAGAGGCACGTCATAGATCACCACAGCGTCATCCGACAATGACGAACGAATAGCGCTGACTCTTCGAGCCACTTCAGGATGCACCAAGCTCTCTAACTTCACTCGGAGCTCATCATCGGAAAATACTTTGGCAGCCAACGCTTGGCGGTCCAATTCCCCACTCACTACTAGTCCGGGGCCAAATGCTAATTCAATTTGCGGCAACAGCGGACTGTTACTTCCAAGTGCCGCTCGAGCTTGCTCATCGGCATCAATAACAACGGCACCAAGGTCCATGAAGATTTTGGCAGCCGTAGATTTGCCCGAGCCAATTCCGCCCGTTAGTCCGATGTACACAAGCCCACAATAAAGCACGAGGCGCAGGCAAAATGCCTGCGCCTCGTGTTGGAATCGAAAGATTACTTGGTGTCATCCAATGATTCGCGGAGTGCCTGTAGCGCAGCATCATCAGCAAGAGTGCCTTCAACTGGCGTATCAGAGCTGTAGGAGGACATGCCTTCTTCAGCAGCTGCAGCAGCTTCGGTCTTCTTGGTTTCAGTAACAGAAGCCTTGTGAGCTTCCCACTTGGCATGTGCTTCTGCGTACTGTGCTTCCCACTTTGCCTTCTGATCTTCGAAGCCTGGCAACCAGTCGTTGGTGTCCTTGTCGAAGCCTTCTGGATAGATGTAGTTGCCGTTTTCGTCGTACTGGTTCAGACCGTACAACGAGGCGTCAAAGTTGTCGCCTTCTTCAACGTCAACATCATCATTTGCCTGGCGTAGTGAAAGCGAGATACGGCGACGTTCTAGGTCGATGTCGATGACCTTAACGAATACCGAATCGCCAACCTGAACAACCTGCTCAGGAATTTCTACGTGGCGACCTGAAAGTTCAGAGATGTGAACCAAGCCTTCGATGCCATCGCTGACACGAACAAATGCACCGAAAGGTACAAGCTTGGTTACTTCACCAGGAACAACCTGTCCCATTTGATGGGTACGTGCGAAGTGCTGCCATGGATCTTCCTGTGTCGACTTGAGTGACAACGAAACGCGCTCGCGCTCGAAATCAACGTCAAGAACTTCAACAGTTACTTCCTGACCAACTTCGACAACCTTTGATGGGTGATCTACGTGCTCCCATGACAATTCAGAAACGTGGACAAGACCGTCTACGCCGCCGAGATCAACGAATGCACCGAAGTTAACAATGCTTGAAACAACACCCTTACGGATCTGACCCTTTTCGAGCTGGTTCAAGAAGCCATGGCGCACTGCGCTCTGTGACTGCTCGAGGTAAGCACGACGGGAAAGCACAACATTGTTGCGGTTCTTGTCGAGTTCAATGATCTTTGCGTCGATCTGCTTGCCGATGTACGGAGCGAGGTCGCGTACTCGGCGCATTTCAACGAGAGATGCTGGCAAGAAGCCACGTAGGCCGATATCCATGATCAAGCCGCCCTTGACGACTTCGATGACGGTACCGGTAACGATGCCGTCTTCTTCCTTGATCTTTTCGATTGAGCCCCATGCACGTTCGTACTGTGCGCGCTTCTTGGAAAGAATGAGTCGGCCTTCTTTGTCTTCTTTCTGAAGAACAAGTGCCTCTACGCGGTCGCCAACATTAACAACTTCGTTTGGATCGATGTCGTGTTTGATGCTGAGTTCGCGGGACGGGATGATGCCTTCGGTCTTGTAACCGATGTCTAGAAGAACTTCGTCGCGGTCTACCTTGACGATGATGCCTTCGACGATGTCGCCGTCATTGAATGGTTTGATTGTTGCATCAATCGCTTCCATGAACGCTTCGGCTGATCCAAAGTCTTCATGCGTGATTGATTTCTTGTCAGAAGTGACAGTCATTAAGTTATTGCCTCGATGCGGATAGATGTAGTGCTGGATGTTGCAGTCTTTCTTGCTTGCGCAAGACCCGTAAGTTCTCTGTCTAACTTTGGGCGGAATTCAACCTTTAAAGGGTATCTGGGGGCAGGAAAATCAACAAATTCAGGCATTACCCGCCGCATCGGCACAATACCTGTGTCGCCGGGCTAATGAGCCGCTTCACTCCAGCTTTTGCCTACTCCGACCGAAACATCTAAAGGAACCGTTAATTCAAGGGCATTTTGCATTTCATCAGTCAAAATCTTGGTCACTTGATCGATTTCGCCCTTGGCGACCTCAACTACGAGTTCATCGTGAACCTGAAGTAGAAGTCGAGACTTCACTCCTGCGTGAGAAAATGCCTGTGAAACCTTGAGCATCGCCAGTTTCACAATGTCAGCGGCAGATCCCTGAATTGGGGCGTTCAAGGCCATGCGTTCGGCCATATCGCGCAACTGACGTTGCTCACTATTGAGATCTGGCAAATAGCGTCGTCGACCGAGCATGGATTCGGTATAACCCGTTTTCCGAGCCTGAACCACAACTTCATTCAAGTAATCCCGTACGCCGCCGAAACGCTCAAAGTAGGTCTCCATGAGCTCCTTAGCTGCGCCATTGGAGATTCCCAACTGTGCGCCAAGCCCAAATGCCGACAAACCGTAGGCAAGGCCGTACGACATTGCCTTCACTTGGCGGCGCATATCAGGAGTCACATCTTTGGGATCAACACCGAAAATTTGGGAACCGACCGTAGTGTGCAAATCTTCGCCGGACTGCAAGGCTGCGATCAAACCGGCATCACCGGAAAGATGCGCCATAACGCGTAATTCAATCTGGCTATAGTCAGCCGTCAACAGAGTTTCGTAACCCTTGCCAACCACAAACGTTTCACGAATACGAGCGCCTTCTGCAGTGCGGATAGGAATATTCTGCAGATTTGGATCTGTACTAGAAAGGCGTCCCGTTGCTGCGATCAATTGATTAAACGTGGTGTGCACGCGCCCATCGTCGGCAACGCAAGCGAGCAAACCTGTGACAGTTTGACGCAACTTACTCACTTCTCGATAGCGCAACAATGCGATGAGCAACTCGTCGTCTGGCAGCTTCTCAAGCAGACCTTGTAACGCTTCCGCGTCTGTGGTGTAGCCAGTCTTAATCTTCTTTGTCTTGGGTAATCCACGTTCTTCAAAAAGTACTTCCTGAAGTTGTTTCGGCGAACCCAAATTGAATTCGTGGCCGGCCGCATCATGCGCTTGCTTGACCGCCGCTTGAGCATCTGCATCGAACGATGCTTCGAGTCCCTTGAGTGCCGATTCATCGACGGCAATTCCTGCCACTTCCATTCGGGCAAGTATGTCGATCAGAGGAAGTTCGATGTTCCTCATCAAATCTGTCGCACCACGCTGAGCTAGATCGCGACCAAAATGCTCAGCAAGGTCCAAAGTAGCTCGGGCGTGGACCGCCAGAACGTCTCCAGATTCCTGCGCCTCGTCAAAAAGTGTCTGCTTAGCGGCTGCGCCATCAGTGGCATCTAGTGACTTCTTGAGGTAGCGCTGAACGAGATCCGGTAGTTCAAAATTGCGGGTACCCGGTGCCACTAGATACGCAGCTACTGCAGTATCCATCACCAAGCCGGCCAATGACACTCCATGCACGAGCAGGGCCGTCAATGGACCTTTCGCATCGTGAATAATTTTTGGAGATTCACTTGCCAACCACGGGCCAAGAACATCTTGCACTTCAGCGAAACGCGACCAACGAACTTCGCCGCTTTCGCTTGCGAATGCAACGAGCGAAATGACTCCAGTACCGCGTGCCCACGATCCCGAAAAGGCGACGGCCACGGGAGCCTTTTGAGTAGCGAGCCATGATTTCAGATCCTTTGACGTGGCCTGAATCGCCTCAACCGTAAAGCCTTCAGAAGCATCCTCGACATCAGTATCCGAACTCACCTTCTCCCCTTCGGCACTTGGCCACACCGCAAGTAACCGCGGGCGTAACTGATTGAACTCAAGTGAGTCGAGAAGTTCATGAACTTTTGACTGGTCATAACTGCGATGAACATAATCTGAAAGTTCTGTCGAGATCTCCAACGTGTCAACGAGTTTGTTCAGACGGTAATTGCGTTCAACATTTTCCACGTTGTCCCGCAAGGCTTCGCCAACCTTGCCGCTGAT
Source organism: Actinomycetota bacterium (assembly GCA_947447095.1). Lineage (GTDB taxonomy): Bacteria > Actinomycetota > Actinomycetes > S36-B12 > UBA5976 > UBA5976. The sequence goes on from CANFIL010000004.1 coordinate 20,088, forward strand.
CGAATCGCGCACCGCAAGAATCTCTTCCACTCCGCCAAACTGAACAATCCACTTTGCTGCGGTCTTGGGACCAACGCCTGGAATGCCCGGCAAGTTATCACTTGTCTCACCGACGAGTGCGGCTAGATCCCGATACTTGTTCGCAGGAACGCCGTACTTCTCTTGAACCGCAGCATCATCCATCAAAGCAAGATCATTGATGCTCTTTCGTGGATACAGAATCAAAGTGTCATTCTCTATGAGTTGGAACGAATCACGATCTCCAGTAAGGATCCGAACTGGAATTGAACTGTGGTGGGCCAATGTGGCAAGAATGTCATCGGCTTCGTAATCAGGAACCGTTACTACCGGAATGTTGAGTGCATCGAGCAATTGCTTGACGATTTCGACCTGGCCCTTGAATTCTGGCGGTGAAGCACTTCTCGTTGCTTTGTATTCAGCATATTCTTTGGTTCGAAAAGTTTCCCGCGACAAATCAAAGGCAACTGCAATGTGCGTTGGCTGCTGTTCCTTGATGACATTGATCATCATCGACAAGAAACCATAAACAGCGTTCGTGTGTTGTCCAGCGGATGTCACGAAGTTTTCAGGCGGCAGCGCATGAAACGCGCGATAAGCCAACGAGTGTCCGTCAAGGATGAGGAACTTAGAGTCATTAGCCACATCTTGATCCTAGAGTCACCCACTGCCAGCGGTGCGACCTGTATCGTGTTCACAGGAAAGGGTGATTATGAGCAATTCAATTGATCCGGCAATCGTTCCGTTAGGCGCTATGGCCGAAAACATGGGCATTACATTGACCGCAGTTTCGGCGCAAACAGTCGTGGGCACCATGCCAGTTGAAGGCAACACTCAACCCTTTGGCTTGCTCAACGGGGGTGCTTCCCTAGCGCTGGCTGAAACCCTTGGCTCAATTGGTGCCAATGTGCACGCGGGCACTGGCCGTTACGCCGTGGGAATTGAAATCAACGGCACACACCACCGCAGCGCCACATCTGGCGTAGTTACAGGAACGGCCACAGCATTGAGCTTGGGTCAAAATGTGGCGGTCTACGAAATTGTGATCACTGACGAACGCGACAAGCGGCTGTGCACCGCTCGCCTTACTTGCCTACTACGTGACGCAGCCCAGAAGTAGGCGCTGATTCCGCAGTTCGGCGACGCATTCGGGCAACGGTAACTCTACGAGGCTGAACCGATATCTTTCTCCGCAACGAACCTGCATCTGCAACCCGAAACGTTGATACGGGAGCAAAGCCAAGTCGGGCGAAAAATCGATTTGCTTCGCGAGATAACGGTGGCACAGATGCAACGATTGCATTGCACCCCCAACCTTCAGCGCTTGCTAAGGCAGCGTTCAACATTGCCTTGGCTACTCCACGATGGCGCGACGTGCTCAACACATGAAGCCCACTTACTTGGATAGCCGGAGCCTCTGACCAAGTGCCAATGTCGGACAGGCTGATGCACGCCAGGCCCACGGCTTCATTACCGTCCCAGGCAACGACAAGACGAAAACCATTTTCGGATAGTGCCAATTCGATTCGAGCAATCAGTGCTTCGACAGTTAGACCGTAGTTTTCCGCCTGGATCTCTTCCCACACCGGCATTAATGCCACGAGATCATCCTGCGCCACATCGCGCACAACTATTGCCATAGGTAGAGGCTAGAGCCCTAGCCTGTGACCCGCCATTGGATTGCCCAATTTGGATAGAGTGAAGCCATGTTTATCGGCTCCGGAACTGTTATCAATGTGATCTCTGTGATTATTGGGACATTTGTGGGGGTCACGATCGCCCATCGCCTACCCGCTCGAGTCCGCGAAGTCGTCATGGACGGGCTAGGTCTTGTTACTGGCATGATCGCTGTACTCACAACCGCAGCCATTGTGGACCCATCATTGACTGAAACTCTGGGCAAGGGTCGCCCGGTCTTGATTGTCTTAGCAAGCATCTTGCTCGGAGGCATTTCAGGTGCCGCAATACGCCTAGAAGATCGCCTTGAATCGCTCGGCGACAAACTCAGAGCACGATTTGCAAAAGAGGGTGAATCTACATTTACCGAAGGGTTTGTAGCAGCTTCACTTTTGTTCTGCATCGGCCCAATGACAATCTTGGGCTCAATTACTGATGGCCTCGGTGGTGGCAATGAAATGCTTATCCTCAAATCAACCTTGGACTTTTTTGCGGCTCTAGCATTTGCTGCAGCTCTTGGCTGGGGCGTTGCCGCCTCAGGTATCAGCATCTTGGTGGTTCAAGGTGGGCTTACGCTGTTCGGATTCTTCCTAGGCAATTTCATGTCCGATGTACAGATTCTTATGCTCACAGCAACTGGCGGACTTCTCTTAGTTGGAATCTCAATGCGGTTGCTCAACATTAAGCAGATTCCGGTTGGAAACCTACTTCCAGCCTTGCTCTATGCACCGCTGCTCGTAGCACTTCTCTCTTAACCCTTCGAATAATAAAGAAAGGCCCCGAGCGTATGCTCGGGGCCTTTCTTTATTGAATGTATTAGTGACCGCCAAGGTAGGCAGCAGCGATGGCAGGATCGTCC
>CANFIL010000005.1 GCA_947447095.1 Actinomycetota bacterium
CCGGCGTTGGGACAACGTGATCAAAAATCAACGGCATGAAACCTGCCGCAGCCATGACTTGTGCTGTGTCTTGTGCAAAGACATCACTATTAAACCGACCGTCATATCCGATGACGACAGTTTTACCCCGCAAACCTTGCCCTACTAAATATTCCGCTAATCCTGCAGCAGCCTGAATGACAACAACCCGGTTCATTCGATTCGGGCCGCCACCAAGTTTGCCGCGCAGTCCTGCTGTGCCAAATTCCAATGGTGCGCGAAATGCGTCGGCCAGTTCGAGCTGTGCGGCGTCATCTGTGCGAGCAAGCAATTCGGACAATTCGACACGCGTCGCTTCGTCCGGATCTTGTTCGATCCAGGCTTCAACTTGTGCCATCAGTTCCGTTGTCATGCTCATAGTTCAATCATGGCGTGTCATTGACCATTCACCGACTAACACCCTTGGGAAATCGGCTTTCGCGCGTTACGCTGAATGCACATCGCAATCATCTGGGGATGAAATGACAACAACAAAGAGTCGCCGCAAGTTTTCTGTCAGTTTTTCTGTACTGACTTTTTTGTCCGCACTCCTGATCGGCGTAGGTCTGCCGATTTCGGCTCAAGCTGACTTCAGTCCGTTTACTTTGATTTCCCCTACCAACAATCAACAAGTGAAGCTCGGGTCAACAAACAACTGGTACCTGCCAATTCGTGTACAAGGTGCTGGGCCGGGAAGTGACGGAAACCGCTTTACTGCATATTTTTACGACACGACGGGCGACGTAGCTGCATCGGTTTCGTGGGACATTACGCCACAATCCCGCATCGATACTCCAGTTGACTGGACCTTCAAGCTTGGAATCTCCAACTTGAAGTACGTAGAAAATCCTATTTCCGCAGCCATCTATGTGCGTCGTGACGCTAAGTACCTCGCACATTTATCTGCAACGAAAGCTCCCTTTAAAACCGGGACCTTAAAGCCTGGGACATACTCACTCCAACTTTTCGTCACTAACCTCACAAATAATGGACAACCAACTCCGATTGGCGATATTTCAGGTCTGACGATTGGCGCTCCAACAGGAGTGAAGTGTGCTCCAGGTTCGTACTCAAAGACAGGAACCTGGACATCAAGAACCCCATGCACGTTAGCAGCACCAGGTTATGTCGTGAGTGCAGCTGGATCGAAGAAACAGGTCGCAACGCCAGCGGGTTCATACACTCCTTCGTCTGGTGCCGCATACAACTTCAAATGTAGGGAAGGTTCATTTCAAGGATCTGCAGGCAAGGCATCATGTTCACTAGCATCTCGTGGATACTTTGTTTCAAATTCTGGCGCTACGAAGCAAGTGAAGTGCGCTGTTGGAAAATATGCTGATCAAACCGGAAGCTTCAACTGCAACATCGCAAGTCCTGGAACCTATGTTCCCGCTGAAGGTGGGGTTGCTGCGCTTCAATGTGCTCTTGGTCGCTATCAACCGCTATCAGGGAAAGGCTTTTGCACACCAGCTCCGACCGGATCCTTCGTAGGCATTCGAGGAGCCACCTGGGCCGTCCTATGCGAACCCGGATTTTATCAAAATTTAACCGGTGCTTCGAGTTGCAAGCAAGCTACGCGCGGGCACTTTGCTTACGGCTCACCTAATACGTTGGGCTTTGGCGCAACAGATCAAGCAGAATGCTTCTATGGCACGTTTTCGTCAAATGCTGGGGCATTTGAATGCGCGTATGCGCCACTTGGCTATTACGTCGCGACTATTGGTGCATCCGTAGCGACGCAATGTCCTGTTGGCACAACTACCCAAATCCTTGGCGCGTATCGCCTAGAAGATTGCGTACCAAACGACTAAGTCTTGGATTGAAATTCTAAGTTTCCCAATTCCACTTACCGGTAACTTCGTGCTCACGGTTTAGTTCTTTGACGAGCCATAAAACAAAGAAGCTTGTGCATGCTGCCCATAAGCACCACAGCGACGCAAGCCCTTCTTGAAGTCGCACGTAGAGAATGCCAACGAATAGAACATTCACAATTCCCCACATGCGCAATGGTCGGTATTCGGAAATTAACATGACAATGCAGGTGGCCAATCCATAAAGGATGCTAGAGATTGCCAACGTACTTGTCACTCGTACATCGAGATAATTGTGGCAAGCCTTAACGTCACTGTTCCCATTAAGAATGTTGATCGCGTAATCAATTCCTGTGACAAGTCCCGCGGCAAGGAGAAGCTGCAGCACTCGGCGCCGCTTTTTGCTCGCAGTAATTGTTAGGACGCTCACTGGAACCAAGATCGGTAAAACGATGAATGCGATGACTAGATAAATGCCAGTAGCAAAATCACCAAGTTGTTGGGAAATTCGCCCTTGACTTGCGAGCCACATCATGGCGGACGCAAAGGAATGCACCGAGAACAAAGCAGGAATGCTGGCAATTGGTGCTAGTTGTCGGACGTGAGTTTCACGAATCGTTTGAATTGCGATGAGTCCAATTGCAGTGCCGGCTACGAGATCAACTTCGGGCGACAGACACATGATGATCTTTTCTCAACGCAATAAGGAATTCGGGTTCCGTGGACACGTTCATGCTACCTGCAGACGATTGCTGTCGATTGACATCGTGGGATGCAATGGCGAGATGTCAGAAAACAAGATGTGGCGATAGATCGCGCTATTTCCGAGAAGTGGTGCGCGAGAGGGGACTTGAACCCCTACACCCGTGAGGGCACTGGCACCTGAAGCCAGCGCGTCTGCCAATTCCGCCACTCGCGCGTACGGATGAACGTTACCACCGCGGTTGAAGCGGCTCAAAACCGCTTATTTTCGCCTCCGATCAGGCATCCAAGAACGCAAGTAACATTGATGTTGTAGGTATTTGCACGATTTCTAGGAGGAGAAGCTGTGGGTCTGTTGAACAATCTGGAGCAACGCCTCGACAAGATCGTCAATGGTTCGTTCTCCAAGGCTTTCAAGTCTGATGTCGAACCAGTTGAGTTGGCCGCTGGCCTCCAACAAGAACTCGATATGCGCGCCATTGCCTCAGAGGGCGGTCATTTGGTGCCTAACATCTTTGTCATCGAACTCGGCCCGGCTGATCACGCACGCTTGGCTCCGTACTTTGGCAACATGGCCAATGAACTTGCAACAGTTGTCAACACTTATGCCACAGACCAGCGCTACACGTTGTCCGGCTGGCCCAGTGTCTCATTTGCAGCAGATGAAGCTCTTGAAACCGGAGTTTTCCGGATCCGAAGCACATCTGGACGCGCTTCTACAGCCGCGCCGATGGTGAATCCAAATCTGACAACTCAAGTACCTGTCGTAGTTATGCAGTCGTCATCAACACCAAAACTTGTTGCAATTAATGGTCATGAGTATTCGCTGACAAAATCAGTGACAACTCTTGGGCGCGGCGAGACCGCTGACATCAAAATTGATGACGCTGGCGTAAGCCGCACACATTGCAGCATCGTGTTGGGAAGCACTGTAATCCTTCGCGACAATGGATCAACAAACGGAACAATCGTTGATGGCGTGCGTGCCACTGAATCAGAATTGCACGAAGGATCAATCATCAAGCTTGGCGCGACAACTCTGACATACAAGAGTCATTAATCATGTCCGATCTGTTGTTAAGTGTTCTTCGCATTGCATTTCTCATCACGTTGTGGTGGTTTGTCTTTACGGTCATCTCAGTAATTCGACGAGACCTCCAAGCGCCACGCGATGCTAAGCCACTGACTCCAGCTCGATCGTCAAACGGACCAAGCCCACGACCATCACTGCGATCTCGTAAAGGGACGACCAAACTGGTCATCACACAAGGCGTTCTCGAAGGCACCGTGATTCCCCTTGGCACATCTCCCATCACCATTGGTCGCGCATCAGATGCAACTGTTGTACTTGAGGACGACTTCGTCAGCACACAGCATGCGCGACTCACCCCAAATGGAACCCATTGGATCGTGGAAGACGCAGGATCCACAAATGGAACATGGATTAACAATGCTCGCGTAACTTCACCCACTGTGTTGCAGCAAGGCGAGGTTTTGCGCATTGGCCGAACGAGTTTGGAACTTCGTTCATGACGTCGCTATCTCTACGCTTTTCCTCGCGTAGTGAGATCGGTGTTGTTCGGAGAAACAACGAAGATTCGGGCTTTGCCTCTAACAACTTGCTTGTTGTTGCAGACGGCATGGGCGGTCACGAAGCTGGCGAACTCGCTAGTGCCGCAACAGTTGCTGCCATCGTTAATGCTGTTCAAGAGTCTGAAAACGTTGAAGCTGTTCTTGAACTTCTGGAAAATGCTGTTGTTACTTCTGGCGAATACATCGCAGATGTCGTTGCAGCCAATCGAGAATACGCAGGCATGGGAACCACATTGACCGCGCTTGCACTGCGTGAGGATCGCATTGCCATTGCACATGTCGGCGACAGTCGTGCCTATCTATTGCGTGATGGTGAATTGCAGCAACTCACAAAAGATCACACTTTTGTCCAGACACTCGTGGACTCTGGTGAGATCACGCAGGAACAGGCTGCCATTCATCCGCGACGCAATTTGATGATGCGTGCGATTGATGGGATTCATGCGGTAGCCGTTGACCTTCAGGTTCGCGAAGCTCGGATTGGTGATCGTTACATGTTGTGTAGCGATGGAGTGTGCGGAGTTATCAACGAGCACGCAATTTTGAATTTGTTGCGCAACACTGACCCCACAATGGCTGTTACAGCAATCATTGATGCAGTCATTGATGCCGGTGCTCCAGACAACATCACGGTCGTTGTCGCAGATGTTATGGATGCACCTGCTGCAACTGATCCGGTAGTCATAGGTGCGGCTGCCGATGAAAATAACCATGCTCGTTTGCCTGGAATCGAATTTCCTGAAGAAGCTCAGCTAGTAGCTTCCGAAGTCCCCATGTATTTTTCGCGTGAGCGACACTGGCTACGAACCTCGTTCATCACGTTGGCAGTTGTCGCTGTTGGTCTTTTTAGCGCGGGCCTTTGGCTTTCACGTCAGTGGTACGTCGGAGCAATTCCACAAACTGGATACGTCGGCATTTATCAAGGTGTGCCCGTTGGTGGCTTGAATCGATTGATCGAGCCGAGCATGATCCAGGTTGCACAGTTGCCTGAATTTGAACGGGCACAAGTAGAAGCAACCGTCAATGCCTCTACTCACGGTGACGCGCAGGCAACACTAGATCGACTTAACGCCCGAGCTACTGCATGTCTTGCTGATCCGACAATCCCTGGATGCCCGGTGGCCACCCCGTGACCGATTTAGCACGTCGCTATCGAGTCTCAACCCGTCGTTCTGCGGAACTTGCGTTGATTATTGGAGCCTGGTTACTCGGTGTCTTTGCATGGATTCTTGTCGATGGTGCGACAAGTAATTCAAGCCTTGGTGGCTGGACTTCATTGATCAGTGCAGGTGTGCTCATGCTTGTCACGCACACAATCATTCGTTGGCAAGCGCCTTACGCCGATCCGATTATCTTTCCCGTAGCTGCGGCCCTCAATCTCTTCGGGCTTGCCATGATCCATCGACTTGATGTTTCTGCTGCTCAACGCGCAGCAGCTAACGAAACGGCAGCGCCAACTCCCGATGTCTACCTGCAAATTATGTGGATGGCTGTTGGCTTGGTGCTACTGATGGTGGTTCTCTTCATAGTTGAAGATCATCGCCAACTTCAGCGCATTACGTGGATCTCCGGTTTAGTCGGCATCATTTTGTTGTTCCTGCCGCTACTTCCAGGTTTAGGTTCGACTGTCAACGGCGCGCGACTGTGGATTCATATCGGTGGTCTAACTTTTCAGCCTGGCGAACTTGCCAAAGTCTCTCTCACAATTTTCTTTGCTGGCTTCCTCGTCGTCAGGCGTCACACGCTTGCCCTAGTACAAACCAAAATTCTTGGAGTTGGTGTCCCGCGCCCGCGTGACATCGGACCGCTTTTGGCCATGTGGCTCTTTGCACTTCTTGTATTAATTTTGGAACGAGACCTAGGAACCTCTTTATTGTTTTTCGGCGTCTTCATCGTGATGCTGTATGTAGCAACAGGTCGTCGCTCGTGGGTACTTATCGGTTCAGGTTTATTAGTCGTCAGTGGCTTCCTCGCCTATAGGGCATTTGGACATGTACAAATCCGTTTTGATGTATGGCTTCATCCGTTTGCAGACGCTAATGGCAATGGCTATCAAATTGTGCAGTCGCTATTCGGTTTTGCCAATGGCGGACTGTTCGGCACGGGGTGGGGTCAGGGGTATCCCGATCTCGTACCTTTTGCAAAGACAGACTTCATTACTTCAGCACTTGGCGAAGAGCTTGGACTAACAGGCATCACCGCTTTGCTCTTGCTTTATGTCATTTTGATCGAACGCGGTGCTAGAGCTGCTGTTGCCACTCGTGATCCATTTGGTGGATTGCTCGCCATCGGTTTAACGACCGTACTTGCGTTACAAACTTTTATCGTCATCGGTGGAGTTACGCGACTCATCCCACTGACTGGTCTGACTACGCCTTTCTTGTCATACGGCGGCTCTTCATTGGTCGCTAACTACATCATTCTGGGCTTATTGTTACGAATCTCAAATGCTGCACGCCGACCAGAGATCACAATGAGTACCGAAATGATTGAGGTGAACCAGTGAATCGACAAATTAATCGTGTGACTGCTGGTTTGATTTTCTTGATGCTTGCGCTCATCGCAAATCTTTCATTCGTTCAAGTATTCAAAGCCAAGGACTACCGCAACGCAGCCGGAAATCAGCGCGTACTCCGGGCTGAATATTCGCGGGAACGTGGACCCATGTTGCTCGGCTCAAAGACGATTGCTGAATCTGTTCCCACCAAGGACACATTGAAGTTTCTGCGCACCTACGCAAACGGTCCTGAATATGCGCCCATTACTGGTTACTACTCGGTTGTTTATGGCGCGAGTGCACTCGAATTACAAGAGAACGATGTGCTTTCTGGCAATGACAGCCGGTTCTTTGTGGATCGACTCCAGCAATTGATTGCAGGTCGTAAGCCCAAGGGTGGCGCGATTCGACTTTCAATCAACGCTGCTGCGCAGACTGCGGCATACAAGGCGCTTAATGGTCGAACCGGTGCCGTCGTTGCACTTGATCCACAAACTGGTGCGATCTTGGCGATGGCAACCTCGCCTTCGTATGATCCGAACACCTTGTCGAGTCATGATCCGCAAACCATTCAACAAACATGGGATGTTCTGAACAAAGATACTGACAAGCCAATGTTGGATCGCCCATTGGCGATGACGCTTCCACCAGGTTCAACGTTTAAGTTGGTTACCGCCGCCGCCGCACTTGAGTCCGGTAACTACACGGCCTCAAGTTCTCTACCCGGACCTGCGCAAATGAAACTGCCCCTCACAGATAGAACTCTTGGAAACTGGACCGGTTCATCGTGCGGAAAGAACGACAAAGTGACATTGGAAGAAGCCTTAGCTATTTCTTGTAATACAGCTTTCGCCTATCTCGGCATGCAACTTGGTTCGGATGCATTGGAAACTCAGGCCAAGAAATTTGGATTCGAATCGTCCTTTGACGTGCCCATGACAGCAGCGACCAGCCACTTCCCTTCACACCTGGACGCTCCCCAAACTGCCATGAGTGCTATCGGCCAATATGACGTGCGCGCTACCGCGTTGCAGATGGCGATGGTGGCTGCCGGTATTGCGAACGACGGCGTTGTGATGAAACCGTATTTGGTCTCACAAGTACTTGGACCGGACCTAACAATTCTGCAAAACACAACACCATCAGCATTCAGTCGTGCCATGTCGAGTGAAAACGCCGCCATCTTGCGCGACATGATGATCAATGTTGTCGCTCACGGAACCGGATCGAACGCACGTATTCCCGGAATCAAAGTGGGTGGCAAAACAGGCACTGCTGAAAACACTCCTGGGGAATCCGCTCATGCGTGGTTTGTTGGTATTGCTCCTGGAGACAATCCATCAGTTGCAGTAGCTGTCGTACTTGAACACGGTGGCGGAGCCACTGAGGTTAGCGGAAATGCTTTGGCTGCTCCGATTGCTGCGCGGGTAATGCGCGCAGTGCTCGATAGATAAGAGACAATAGAGATGCTGAATTTCGGCACACATTCAAGGAGAAACTCGTGAGTGAACTCGCACGCTTGGGCGATAGATACGACCTAGGTCAAATCATTGGTCGGGGCGGAATGGCCGAAGTCTACGAAGCCACAGACACTCGCCTTCACCGTCGCGTTGCCGTAAAAGTATTGCGCAGCGAACTCGCTAAAGACCCAATGTTTCTCGAGCGATTCCGTCGCGAGGCGCAATCAGCCGCTGGCCTAAATCATCCAAACATTGTCGCTGTCTACGACACTGGCGAGGACATCGTCAACGACGTCACAATCCCTTACATCGTTATGGAATATGTCGATGGAATTACGTTGCGCGAGATGCTAAACAATGGGCCAAGGATTCTTCCAGAACGTGGCCTCGAAATTGTTGCTGGAGTTTTGGCAGCACTTGACTACGCACATCGTCACGGAATTATTCACCGCGACATCAAACCGGCCAACGTCATGATCAATTCACATGGTGATGCAAAGGTTATGGATTTTGGAATTGCTCGTGCAGTCAGCGATGCTGCTACGTCAGTCACAGCAACTTCTGCAGTCATGGGAACCGCACAATATCTTTCGCCAGAACAAGCACGTGGTGAAATTGTTGATGCTCGAAGCGATATTTATTCCGCTGGATGTGTTCTGTATGAATTGCTCGTCGGCACTCCACCATTCAACGGTGAAACTCCCGTTTCAATCGCCTACCAACATGTCAACGAAGCGCCAAAGGCTCCTTCATTTCTAGACTCCTCTATTCCACTTTCTCTTGATGCGATCGTGCTTCATTCGCTTGCGAAGCATCCGAGCGCTCGCTATCAAACCGCTGCCGAGATGCGCGCTGATGTGGAACGTGCGATCGCCGGTATGCCCATCAGTGCTCCTACGCCACATCCCACTGTTGCAACGGTTGTCAGCGACAACACTGCGGCGATGCCAACAATCACAAGTCCTCTCATGCTCGGTGGCGAAGTATCTGCTGCTCCAGCTCCACGCAAAACCGGACGTTGGATCGCAATCACACTTGCTGCAATCAGCTCTGCGGCCATCCTGATTTTCCTTGGGCAACAACTCTTTGGTAGTCGTCCAGTTATCGTTGCCGTGCCTGATCTCAAGGGCAAGACCGTAGCCGAAGCAACGACATCACTGGAAAACATGCAGCTCATCATGGGCCAGCAGGATGCCAAGCCAGATGACAATGCAGCTAAAGGCACCATCATCAGTCAGGATCCTGCAGCCGGTGAAAACATCGAGCAGGGTCAAGCCGTCAACATCACTGTTTCGAGCGGAAAAGAACAAACTACGGTTCCTGATCTGACTGATCTTGCGCGTGTGGATGACGCACGCATTGCACTAACGGATGCCCGCTTGATTCTAGGCAAGCAAACAGAAGTTGATAGTGACAAAGCTGAAGGCACAATTGTGTCTCAGAGTGTTCCTGCAAATTCGACCGTTGATGTTGGAACCCGCGTTGATGTTGTTGTTTCATCTGGCAAAGTCGCCGTTCCTGATGTTGTGAACAAAACCAAAACTCAAGCTCGAAACGATCTGATTAACGCCGGTTTCCAAGTTCAGATCACGTACGAGGCTACTGATGCGCAAGCACCTGGCACGGTTTTGGCACAGACTCCGGCTGCCAAGGATCTGGCGAAGAAGGGTACGACTGTCACGATTACTGTGGCTCAAGCTGCACCTACGCCAACACCGACTGCTCCGGCTCCATTGCCTTCGGCTTCGTAAACAACGGTTAGGCTGAACATCGTGACTCGTATCTTGGTCGTTGATAACTACGACAGCTTTGTTTATAACTTGGTGCAGTATCTTGCCCAGCTTGGTGCCAAAGTTGATGTCAAGCGCAACGACGAAGTCACCATTGAGCAAGCACGCGGATACGACGGCATTCTTCTTTCGCCCGGTCCAGGAGCACCTGCTGATGCCGGTGTGTGCATCGACATTGTGAAGGAACTTGGTGGACAGGTTCCAATTTTCGGCGTTTGCCTTGGTCATCAAGCAATTGCTGAAGCCTATGGCGCTGTTGTTTCACGAGCACCGGAACTTCTGCACGGCAAGACATCCGAAGTCTTCCATCACAATGAAGGCGTGCTAGCGCCGTTGAATTCCCCATTCATTGCAACTCGCTATCACTCACTTGCAGTTGAGCGCGATACCTTGCCAAGCGAACTTGTGGTTACGGGCGAGACTGAAAGTGGCGTCGTTATGTCGATGCGCCACATCAGCAAAGATATTGAAGGCGTTCAATTCCACCCTGAATCAGTTTTGACCGAAGGTGGATATCAAATGCTCGCCGAGTGGCTTGTCCGATGCGGCGATAGCAATGCGCGCGAACTTGCTAAGGGTTTGTCACCCGTTATCTCGAAGTAATTACTGGCCGATTGAACCTTGCCATGCTGGCAAAGTTGCATGGTTATCAATTGTGACGTTCCAGCCCAGGCCGAGTTTGTCGACATACTGTTTGTACACCACGACGCCGGGTTCGTCGTTTAACGCTTTTTGTAAGTCAGCAACATTACCGACTGCTGTCACAGTAAAAGGTGGACTATAAACGCGTCCTTGAAGTAACAGAGTGTTTCCCACGCATCGAATTGCCGAAGATGAAATGATGCGCTGATCCATCACTTGTACCCCTGAGGCTCCGCCACGCCACATTGCATTGACGACTGCTTGAACATCTTGTTGGTGTACGACGAGATCATCTGGACCAACGCCCTGCGGCAAATTATCTCCAGCAGAATGCGGCGCATCCGTTAGTTCAACACGAAGCGCCGAGCCTGACAACGGCTGAAGTCCAGTGGCAGCTTCCAATTGGCTAATTCGTGACGTGAGTGCTGGATCTATTTGATCCCCACTCAATGCGTCGACTTTCTTTTGTGCGGTTGCAACGCGGTCTGTGAGAACCGCTACGTGATTAGCGCGCTGAATGACCAGCCCGCGAAGATCTTCCACACCACCGGTTCGTAGATTTGTGCCTTCGGCGGTGAACGAGCTAGCGACGAACAACAATCCAGCGATCATCGCAATGACAGCCGTCACCACGATCCGTGGCGTTACCGAACTTTTGCTCATTAGTTGTCCACAAGGTTATCCACGGCTGTGAGTAAATTACACCCGTGTTATTTGGCAAGTATTATTTCCAGCGAGTTGCTAGGCCAAACCCAACGCCAATAAAGCCGAATCCAACCAAGATGTTTTCCAGATTGTTCAGATTCTTCATCACGGGCACCTGATTACCAGCTAAATAGAACACCACAATCCACAGCAGTCCCACAATCATCAGTGTCAACATTGTGGGGACTAACCACGCTGGATTACCAATGCGAACGGCCTTCGCGCCTGGCTCTGCTGGCGGAGTGTATGCAGGTTTTTTTGACTTACGAGACTTGGATAATGGCATGCTTCTACCTTACTTTGCGGGTCTGGGTGACTAGCCCAAAATCAACTGTTGGATTTCGTTAGTTCGCATCACTGCGAGGCCGGCCAGCGCCAGCACAATGACTGCGACTCCAGCCAATTCGAGATTTTTATTGCGTTTGGCGCCTGCTTGGACCATGACAAATGCAACCATGGCACCCACAACTGCTCCACCAAGATGCGCTCGCCAATCGATGCCATGAGCCGTTGCGCCGATAAGTAGGTTGACCAATAGCAGGACTGCTAACTGGCTCGTATCTGCGCGGATTGCTTTGCCGATCACCATAGTGGCAGTCATCAAGCCAAAGATGGCGCCGCTGGCACCAACCGAAACAATGGCGATGTCAGAAAATACGTACGAAGTGATGCTTGCGCCAATTGCTGCGACAAAATACACAACGGCAAATCGACGAGTTCCTAGGTAGTACTCCAGCCCAGGACCAAGCAAGAACAGGGCATACATATTGAAAGCGATGTGAAGTAGACCAGCGTGCAGGAACGTCGCGGTAAGTAGTCGGTACCACTCACCTTGCGCGACTGCCGGTGGAAACATTCCAAAGCTACGTGCTCCGAAAATATCTCCACCAGTCAGCGACGAAATTGCAAATACGGCAACGCATGCGATCAAGATCGATCGCGTAACGATAGGCATCTTGCTAAGGAAACTCTGATTCGCTACATCAATCACATTGGACTTCTTTGGCGAAGCACAGTCAGGACATTGATATCCAACTGGCGCGTCAACCATGCACGTCGTGCAAATTGGTTGACGGCAACGCGTACAAGAAATCGCGGTTTGCTTATCTGAGTGTCGATAACAAGGCTGCATGACTAGTCCCGAGTTACGGTAACGCTTTCGATAACTACATCAGTCTTTGGGCGATCATTCTGTCCGGTTTCAACAGCTGCGATTGCATCAACGACATCGCGACCTGCCTGATCAGCAACTTCACCAAAGATGGTGTGCTTGAAGTTCAACCACGATGTTGGAGCAACAGTGATGAAGAACTGTGAACCGTTTGTACCAGGTCCAGCGTTAGCCATTGCAAGCAAGTAAGGCTTGTCGAAAACCAATTCAGGGTGTGGTTCATCTTCGAAGCGGAAACCTGGGCCACCGGTACCAAGACCGAGTGGATCGCCACCTTGAATCATGAAGCCAGGGATGATGCGGTGGAAAATTGTGCCATCGTAAAGTGGCGCAAGCTTGGTCTCGCCAGTTGCGGGATGAGTCCATTCATGCGTACCTTCAGCAAGACCCAAGATGGTGCGTGCTGTCTTTGGTGCATGGTTTTCGAAAATGTTGATCTTGATGTCACCGTGGTTGGTGTGCAGAGTCATGGTTGTCATGTGTGTAATCCTTTCACACGTATAGACGTAAGGCCCGAATGCTTTCGCACACGGGCCTTACGTAATGAGTTTGTATTACTGCTTTGCAGCACGCACATCAAGTGTGACGTCAGCAGATACTTCTGGGTGCAGACGAACTGACACCGAGTGCTTGCCAACGAGCTTGATTGGTGCGCCCAAAACGATCTTGCGCTTATCAACCGTTGTGTTGGTGATTGCTGCTGCAATTTCCGACACGGTGATTGAACCGAAGAGACGACCTTCGCTGCCAGCACGAGCTGAGATAACAACTGGTGCTGATTCGAGGGCTGCCTTGATTTCAAGTGCATGTTCGCGGTCACGAACTTCGCGCTTGCCACGGGCACGCTTGATCTGGGTTACTTGCTTTTCGCCGCCCTTGGTCCATGCAGTTGCAAGGCCCTGTGGGAGCAAGAAGTTACGGCCGAAGCCAGCTTTTACATCAACGACGTCGCCAGGGGCGCCGAGTCCGGAGACTTCCTGAGTCAAAATGAGTTTCATCAGTGTCGCTCCTTATCGTGCTGTCGAGGTGTAAGGAAGCAATGCTACTTCGCGTGCATTCTTTACTGCATTAGCGATATCGCGCTGGTGCTGTGTGCAGTTACCTGTCACACGACGAGCACGAATCTTGCCGCGATCAGAAATGAACTTACGCAATGTTGCGATGTCCTTGTAATCAATCGCTGAAGGGTTCTTTCCGCAGAAAGCGCAGGCCTTCTTCTTGAACTTCTTAATTGGTGGCTTTGCCATTGTGGTGCTCCTTCTTAGAGCCCGGTGTTATCCGGAATGGTAGTGATTTGAAAGTGGTACTAACTAGAACGGAGGTTCTTCGTTAGAAACTGGTGCGGCCCATGGATCATCAATTGGTGCTCCACCGCCGGAGAAGCCACTGTCGCCACGCGTTACACGTGTGACCTTTGCTGTGGCATTGCGCAAAACTGGACCGACGTCATCAACATCAAGCTCAACCACAGAACGCTTTTCGCCTTCTTTGGTTTCGTATGAACGTTGCTTGAGACGACCGGTCACAATGACGCGAGTTCCCTTGGTCAACGACTCGGCAACGTTCTCGGCGTACTGACGCCAAACGCTGCAACGGAGGAACATTGTGTCTCCGTCTTTCCATTCGTTCGAGGTGCGATCGAGAACACGAGTTGTGGAAGCAACCGTGAACGATGCAACTGCTTGCCCATTCGGGGTGAAACGTAGTTCTGGATCTCCAGTGAGATTTCCAACTACCGTGACAACAACATCACCTTGTGCCATGTGTAACTCCTAATTACTTTGCGTCGAGACGCATGACCTTAGTACGCAGCACCGACTCGTTCAGGCTGAGCTGACGATCTAGTTCTGCGACTGCGGCAGGGGAGCAATTGACATCAAGGAGGGCGTAAATTCCTTCAGCCTTTTTGTTGATTTCATATGCCAAACGGCGACGACCCCAGATATCGACATTGCCGACTGTGCCGCCATCGTTCTTGATGACGTTAAGAAACGCATCAAGCGACGGTGCAACGGTCCGCTCTTCGAGCTCGGGATCCAGGATTACTACTACTTCGTAGTGGCGCATACTGATACCCACCTCCTGTGGACTAATCGGCCATGGTCTTTCCATGGCAGGAGGGATCAAGAACCTTTAGTTTAGGGCAGTTTCAGGTGCCTTCAAAACCAAGATGCGAGGGTAGCCTTGGGACATGGCAAATTTCAAGATTGGCGCCCATGTTCGTGGCGAAAACCCCATTGAAGAGGCAAAAACCCTTGGAATCAGCCAAATTCAGCTGTTTTTAGGCGATCCACAGTCCTGGAAGGGCGTCATCATTCCTGGTGACGTTACAGCCGAGGAATTTGCTAAAAGTGCTGAAAACATTGATGTTTTTGTGCATGCTCGGTACCTAATCAACGTGGCGACCACCAATAACAAGGTGCGCATCCCTAGCCGCAAGCTTCTCCAAACCGATGTGGATACCGCCGCCAGCATTGGTGCCAAAGCCGTCATCGTCCATGGTGGGCATGTCACCGCCGACGACGATCCCACGGTCGGCTATGAAAACTGGGCCAAGGCACTAGACCAACTCGACATGAAGGTGCCCGTATTTATTGAAAATACCGCCGGTGGCTCGCACGCTATGGCCCGCCGAGTCGAATCGATCGCCAAACTGTGGGATCGAGTCGGCGACTTTGGAGTCGGCTTCTGTCTTGATACCTGCCATGCACATGCAGGTGGCATAGATATGGGCAATCTTGCCGAGACCATCTTGGGCATCACAGGGCGCATTGATCTGATTCACTGCAACGACAGTCGTGACGCGGCTGACTCCGGTGCTGACCGTCATGCCAACTTAGGTCAAGGTCAGATCGAACTCGACAACATTATTAATTGTTTGAAGATTGCAAACGCTCCTGTCATTCTCGAAACTCCAGGTGAAGGCGTTGCCGAAGACATCGCTCTGTTGGCGAAGGCTCTGGCCTAAGCGAATCCACCATGCGCGTCGACATCATCACAGCTGAGCAGCACCTTTCCTTCATTGCGACTCGTTCATCCGTTTCGTTCTTGCAAACTCCTGCCTGGGGCAAAGCAAAACCCGGGTGGTCATCAATGTCACTTGGCTGGTTCGACAACGACGAACTCGTAGGTGCTGGGTTGTTGCTTATGCGCAAAGTTCCCAAAGTCAATCGTTTTCTTGCCTACATACCCGAAGGTCCAGATCTCACGTGGTCCGACAAAGATAACGTTGAACAAGCGCTGGCAGCTCTCGTGCAGTTTGCAAAATCGCACAACGTTTTTCAAATCAAGATGGGTCCACATGCATGGACACGACGGTGGCATGCTGAAACTTTGAAGGATGCAATCGCACAGCAAACAGCTACTTCAATTGGACAATTAACTCCGGATGACGTGAACGATGCAGGAATTGAACTGACACAATTACTTACGCGCTTGAATTGGAAGCAGCCGAAATCTTCTGACTCAGGTTTTGGTGACTATCAACCACGTTATGTTTTTCAACTAGATCTTCACGAGAAAACCGAAGAAGAAATTTTCAATGGTTTTAATCAATTGTGGCGTCGCAACATTCGTAAATCAGAAAAGGAAGGCGTCACAGTTCGGATTGGTACTGAATCTGATCTTGCATCATTCCATGAGTGTTACGTAGAGACCGCGCAACGAGATGGCTTCACACCACGACCACTTGCGTACTTCCAAACGATGTGGAATGCCATGCGCTCCGAAGCACCCGAACGTATGCAGGTCTTCATCGCTGAACATCCAGATCACGTCGGCGCTATTGCTGCAACCACGATGACCCGCGTTGGAAAACACGCTTGGTACTCGTATGGTGCGTCGACTACTGCTGCACGTGATCTTCGCCCAAGTAATGCAATTCAATGGGCCATGATTCGCCAATCCCTACGTGATGGCTGTGAAACATACGACATGCGAGGTATCTCCGATACGTTGTCCTCAGATAACCACTTGTTCGGTTTGATTCAATTCAAACTTGGAACAGGCGGTTTCGCGCAAGAATATGTAGGTGAGTGGGATTACATCATTTCGCCGTTATGGTCTCGCGCATTCAATCTCTACATGGCACGGAGGTAAGAGGCAATGACTTTTACTTTGCATGTTGATGCCCCGCGTTGGCGCAAACACTCAAGCTCGGTTGTCGCCGATTACAACAAAGCCGGTGCACAAATCTCGGCTGTCATCAAAGGCAACGGTTACGGCTTTGGTCGCTCGGTACTTTGTGATGAAGCGTCTCGCCTTGGACTAACCAGCGTTTGTGTTGGAACGATCTTTGAAGCCGAAGAGGCACTCGCTAAATTTTCTGGTGACGTCATTGTCATGGAACCATTCACTGAACTTAATCCTCGAGCCATTGCTGAGTGGACCTCGTTGCTTCGGAATCATTCTTCGAGGTTGGTTGCCATCATCGCAACAAATGAAATAGCAGCACTTTCACATGCTGGAGTTACTCGCGCATACGTAGAGGGCCTGACGAGCATGCGGCGCTTTGGACTTTCATTGCAAGACATGAACAATGCGCTCGGAGCCACAACTCACTCGATCGCTATTGAAGGTCTGTGGTTGCACCTGCCAATTGCAGAGCCTGCCGTCGATCATGTCGCTGTGTACGAAGCAACGTCTTCCGATCGTGGTCACAAGATGTCTGGTCATGCACGAGAATCACTCGGTTGGATTTCCTGGTATCGCGACCTTGCTAAGACTTATTCACTTCCGCTGCATGTCAGTTTCTCGCATCTCAACGAAAAAGATGTGCGAGCAATTTCTGACATCGAAAAGGATTTTGCTTTAACCGTTCGCATTGGAACGTCATTGTGGTTAGGTGATCGAAAGTCGCTTCGTGTGACCGGCACCGTACTTGCAGTACACGAAGCTGGACTGGGTCACGATGCCATCGGTTACACCCAAACCGATAGTCATGGTCATAAGAAGGTCATCGTTGTCAGTGGCGGAACCTCACATGGTGTTGCATTAGCAGCCCCTGCCAATGTGACAAACATCCGTAAGCGTGGAATCGCTATAGCTGAAGGCGTACTTGAAGCCATGGGCAAAGTGAAGTCACCGTTTGCGCGCGCAGGAAACAAGCTCGTCTTTGCTGAGCCTCCTCACATGCATGCATCCATGTTGTGGTGTGAGGATTCTTCCGTAGTTGTTGGCGAAGAGATTGAATGCACTATTCGCAATACCACCGCATCATTTGATGCAATCGTTGGTTTGAACTAGTTAAGAAGCACTCGGTAACGGCGTCGGCTCTGTCGGAGTTGGCGTTGGTGTTGGAGTAGCAGTTCCTGACGCACTGGGGCTCGGGGTAACTGATGGTGTTGCCGAACCCGTTGGTGTCAGCGAGGAAATCGGACTTGCTGACGGCGACGGGGTGTCTGTTGGGTGCGCTCCAGTCGGTTCTCCCTTTGGCAAACCTGGCAACTTGGTCACAGGCGTACCTTCTAGCGCCCCGCGCATAAACTCTGTCCAAATGCGGGCTGGGAACGATGCACCATAAACAGTCTGCATGCCTCCTGTGCCCCGAAGCGATGTCGGTTGACCATCAGGTCCATCTTTTGTCAGCATGACAGCGGCCGCAAGGTCAGGAGTGAAGCCAGCAAAAAGTGCTGACATGTTGTCATTTGTTGTTCCTGTCTTACCTGCCGCAGGGCGACCCAAAGCCAGAGCAGGGCGACCTGTTCCTACTTGAATGACTTTTTGCAAAGCATAAGAGACGGTGTCAGAAATTTTGGTTGAAAATGCCTGCACTGGAAGTGGATTCAGGCGGAACATTTCGTTGTTGTGTGAGTCAGTAATCAGCTTGATGTAACTCGGCTTTACTTGCAGTCCACGAGCAGCAAATGTTGAGTAGGCAGATGCAATATCTATGACGTGTGGCGATGCTGTGCCCAAAGTGAATGCAAGGTTAGGTTCAAGGCCCGCGGTATCAGCAGGAATTCCTGCGCGAACCGCGGATTCCATTACCTTTTGCAATCCAACTTTCTTTGCACATTGCACAAATGCAGAGTTCACTGAATGTTCTGTGGCTTTAAGCAAAGTAATGCGATTGCCCCAGGACTCATTGCTGTAGTTCACCACGTCATAGTTATCGACTTTGGTGTGGTTCTTGCCACTGAAAGCTGTCGATAAGGAAAGATTATTTTCAAATGCTGCAGCAAGAGTAAATGGCTTAAATGTTGATCCAGCCTGACCAATCATTTGTGTTGCGTTGTTTACCTGATTTTTCAAATAATCTGCGCCACCATAAATCGCTACAACTTCACCTGTTGCCGGACGCACTGCAGCAAGACCAATACGTAAGCCATCGGCTCCAGTGGTTGGTCCCTTAGCGTTTACAGCTTCGACTGCTGCAAGTTGAGCTTGCTTGTTGAATGTCGTGGTGATTCGAAGTCCAGCGCGGTTAATTTGATCTTCGGTAATTCCCATCGCATAGGTTTCTTGACGAGCTTGCTCGAGCAAGAATCCCTTCCATCCACCAAAAACTTCATTGGGTGAATTCTCTTTAATCTTAGGAAACTTCATTGTGGCTCGTTCGCCAGCATCAAGCCAACCTTGTTGCACCATGCCATCGAGCACATAATTCCATCGTGCTTTTAGACCTTCTAAATTTGTTTCTGGCGACAGTCCATTTGGTGCCTGAATGATCGCAGAGAGCACGGCAGATTCTTCGACGTTGAGGTTCTGAATGTTTTTGCCGAAATATTGATTTGCGGCAGTTTCAATTCCGTATGCCCCGCGACCAAAATAAATCGTGTTGAGGTAGTCCTCAAGAATTTGATCTTTACTCGTTTGTGTTTCCAACTTAATGGAGAGCACTAATTCTTTGGCTTTGCGCTTGAAACGTCGCTCATCCGTGAGATACGCATTCTTTGCATACTGCTGAGTGATTGTGGAACCACCTTGAGTTGATGATCGCTTGAGGTTATTCAGAATTGCGCGGCTGATGCCTTTTACAGAAAAGCCACCGTGTTGATAAAACGTGCGATCTTCAGCTGACAAAACTGTTCGTTGGGTCTGAAGCGGAATTTGATCGATAGTGACTGAAACGCGATTGGCTTCACCAAGTCGACCAAGTTCAGTCTTGCCATCGTCGTAATAAAAAATTGTGGCTTGTGCTTGTGAGACTTCATTAGGATCTGGAATCTTTGTGGTCTTTACTGCCAGCGCAAGTGCACCGATACCCAAGACAACAAGGAACAGACCTGATGCAATGATCTGTCGAAATGAAGGAACCCATCGAAGGATCCCCGTGCGATTGTTTCTTGGATAACTCACTGCTCTATTCCAACACATCTCTTGGCTTGCGCGGCGGTGTGCGAGGCGTGCCGTCCCCTAGGACGTACGAAAGATGTAAATGATTCCACCCACACTCACCGCAAACTTCAACTACATAAACTCGAAAGTGACCATATTCATGCGCCATCTCAGGCAACTCATGCGACGATCGCACGCGTCCGGCGAGATAACCAAGGTCATCCCCGTATGTATATGTGACATGAACCAGTGTTCCCCTCGAACAGATGGGGCAAACCCGTTCAGTGGCCTCACCGTGATGTTTGGCTGCGCGCAATAGATATGGGTCGGCATCACAGACTTGTTCACGCAAAAAAGCGTCAGATTTGATGCTTTCTAGGATGTGGCGGCGGCTCAATGCATAATCCAAAACGTGTCTGGGTCGGGTTGGATCGGCTACCACTTCAGCAGGTTGTGGAAGTTGGCGCGGCGGCTCTTGTCCGCCCGGACCCATTCGACTGCCCCGAATGGAGCTGCTCTTGCGGTTTTGGGCCATAGGTACAGTCTACAAACCTTGAAAACATGCGGTTTTCCAGATTTTGTATGTGTCATTTCGATGTATCGAAATGATGTATCATTTTGATACAAAGAAGGGAAGTCATGGCTACTAAGCGTTCTGCTGCACTAGAACTCGCTGTCCTTGGCGTACTTTCTGAAAGCCCTCAGCATGGCTACGAACTGCGAAAGCGCCTGGTTTCAGTTCTGGGCCTATTTGCCACCATCTCTTACGGCGCGCTGTACCCGACATTGAAATCTCTTGTTACTCGCGGATACATCGCGGAACAAGATTCCAGCCCAACAGCGGTTTATCCAAAGCGAAATCGCATTGTTTATGCGTTGACACCTGAAGGCATCGAGTACTTCGGTTCGCTCGTCGCTGATGACGGAGCCGGTTCGTGGGATGACGAAATCTTCGCAGTGCGCATTGCGCTCTTTGGGCAAACTGCGCCCGATGCACGCCTACATATTTTGCAGGGTCGTCGTCGTCGCCTCGAAGATCGTCTCGATCAAATGCGCACCAACCTTGCTAAAGGTCGCGAACGTCTTGATGCCTACACCTTGGAACTTCAACAGCATGGCCTCGATGCCATGGAGCGCGAAGTTGCATGGCTCGGCGATTTGATTTCGCGCGAAGAAGCTGGTGGCATCGCCAATACAGTGTTGCCTGAACAAGGGCAACGCAACCCCAACACTTCTCGTCCTCGACTAACCGCGGACCAGAACTAGCAAGAAATTCACTGACAATAAAGGAGCTAAAGAAGTGAGTGAAATTAGAGTAGCCATCGTTGGCGTAGGAAACTGTTCTGCGTCACTCGTACAAGGCGTTGAGTACTACAAGGACGCAAGCCCAGACCAAGAAGTCCCAGGCTTGATGCACGTTCAGTTCGGTCCTTACCACGTGCGCGACGTAAAGTTCGTTGCTGCATTTGATGTGGATGCAAAGAAGGTTGGTCAGGATCTTTCTGCAGCAATCTTCGCAAGCGAAAACAACACCATCAAGATCAGCGACGTTCCACCAACTGGTGTAACGGTTCAGCGTGGTCACACATTTGATGGTCTTGGAAAGTACTACCGCGAAATGGTCGTTGAATCAGACGAGCAGCCAGTAGACATCGTTCAGGCTCTTAAGGATGCCAAGGTCGATGTTCTCGTGTGCTACTTGCCGGTTGGTTCCGAGCAGGCCGCTAAGTTCTACGCACAGTGTGCAATCGATGCAAATGTTGCATTCGTTAACGCACTTCCAGTCTTCATCGCTTCTGACCCAACATGGGCCAAGAAGTTCTCAGATGCCGGTGTCCCAATCGTTGGCGACGACATCAAGAGCCAGGTCGGCGCAACCATCACACACCGCGTACTTGCGAAGCTTTTCGAAGATCGCGGCGTAACAGTTGATCGCACTTACCAGCTCAACGTTGGCGGAAACATGGACTTCATGAACATGCTTGAACGTGACCGTTTGGAATCAAAGAAGATTTCAAAGACTCAGTCTGTGACTTCACAGCTCAAGGGCGACATTGCTGCACGCAACGTTCACATTGGTCCTAGCGACTACGTTGCATGGCTCGATGACCGCAAGTGGGCATTCGTACGTCTTGAAGGCCGCGCATTCGGCGATGTGCCATTGAGTCTTGAATACAAGCTCGAAGTTTGGGATTCACCAAACTCAGCAGGTGTCATCATCGATGCTCTTCGTGCAGCAAAGATTGCAAAGGATCGCGGCATTGGTGGCCCAATCCTTTCCGCTTCAAGCTACTTCATGAAGAGCCCTCCGGTTCAGTATGACGATGCAAAGTGCAAGCAAGAAG
>CANFIL010000006.1 GCA_947447095.1 Actinomycetota bacterium
AGCGCGCAAACATTCCAACTGACATGGCGCCAGATGAGTTGACTGCGGAGAAGGCTGAAGAACTCTTCAATGCGCCTTCAGGTGAACGCGAACTTGGCATTGACCCTGAAACAGATCGCGTCATCATGGCAAAGACTGGTCGGTATGGCCCGTACTTCACCGAGGTCCTTCCAGAGGGTTCGCCGAAGTCTGCAAAGCCACGCACTGCTTCGCTATTCCAAAGCATGGACGTTGAAACTGTCACGCTTGAAGATGCGCTGCAGATGTTCACGCTGCCACGTGAGGTTGGCGTTGATCCTGCAGATGAAGAAACGATCACTGCACACAATGGTCGCTATGGCGCCTACTTGCTTAAGGGCAAGGACTCGCGCACGTTGCCAAGCGAAGAATCAATCTTTACGTGCACCCTTGAAGAAGCACTTGCACTGTTTGCGCAACCAAAGATGCGTCGAGGTCGAGGTCAAGCCGCTGGTCCGTTGAAGGTCGTTGGAAACGATCCATCAACCGGTAAAGAAGTCGTTGTTCGCGAAGGTAAGTTCGGCATCTACATCACTGATGGTGAAACGAATGCTTCACTTCGTGGCGGTGATTCGGTTGAGACGATTTCAATTGAACGCGCCTCTGACTTGTTGGCAGAACGTCGTGCGGCCGGCCCAGCTCCTAAGAAGGCCAGTGCCCGCGCGGTGAAAAAGCCTGCAGCCAAGAAGGCAGTTTCGAAAACAACGACGAAGAAGGTCACACGTAAAGCCCCTGCCAAGAAGTCCGGCGTGGGCAAGACTGCAGCCGAAAAGGCTGCCGTCACTGCCGACAATTAGAGTTGAGTCGTGACCACGGGAATCTTCATCGCCATCGAAGGCGGAGAAGGCGCGGGCAAATCCACGCAGACTAAGCGATTGAGCGCCCACTTAGAAGCGCTTGGTTACGAAGTTGTCGTGACTCGCGAACCAGGTGGCACGCCTACAGCTGAAAAAATCCGCAACATCTTGCTGGATCCTGAAATCGACAACATGCCTGACGAGACCGAAGCGTTGTTGTTTGCCGCATCTCGTGCAGATCATGCGCATAACAAAATTCGTCCAGCCCTCGAACGTGGTGCTGTTGTTCTCTGCGATCGCTACATCGATTCGTCTGTCGCATACCAAGGTGCGGCACGTGGACTTGGTGTCGATCGCATCCGCGCCCTCAGCGAATGGGCGACAGGTCAGCTACTTCCTGATTTCACGATCTATCTAGATGTTCCCGCCGAGGCTGGTGGCGAACGTATGGATGGCACAGATCGCATGGAAATTCAATCGCGCGAATTCCATGTTCAGGTGCAACAAGCGTTTCGCGACATTGCACAGTCTTCGACGCGTCCGAACGTACTGGTAGACGCGACCTTGTCAATTGAAGAAGTGACCGAAAAAATTCTTGAAGCGCTCCAATCTGTTTTGGATAAGTAATGAGCGTGTTTGATTCCGTTCTAGGTCAAGAACAAGCAGTCAACGAACTTAAGCGAGCCTGCACAGATGCTGCCAAAGTTGCCAGGGGTGAACGCGGCGATGCAATGACACACGCGTGGCTTGTGACTGGACCACCGGGAAGTGGTCGCAGCACGATTGCATTGGCGTTTGCCGCCAGCCTCGTGTGCCCAAATGGTGGATGTGGCACGTGCGTCGACTGTCGAAATGTTGCGACTGGCATCCATCCTGATGTCGAGCACGTTATTCCTGAAGGTGTTGTCTACACAGTTGCTCATGCAGATGCCTTGATTGAGCGTGCATCACTTTCACCGTCACGAAGCTCGTGGCATGTCATTGTGGTTGAGGACGTTGATCGTTTTCAGCTCAATGCAGTTCCAAAGTTATTGAAGAGTATCGAGGAGCCACCGCCAAACACAGTGTGGATTCTTTGCGCACCGACTGTCGATGATGTTTTGCCGACTATCAATTCGCGCTGCCGTCACGTTCTACTAAATTCACCAACATTGTCAGATGTGGCATCACAACTCACGAGTCGTTTTGGCGTTGACTCTGCGATGGCAGCTTTCGCTGCTCGCGCAGCGCAGGGCCATTTGGGTCGTGCCCGAGCTTTGGCCACTGATGAACAAGCTCGACTGAAGCGTTCTGAAATTCTTGACATACCAACTCGACTTTCGACCGTAAGTTCGTGTTACGAAATTGCCAATGCAATTGTGGCGAATGCGAATGCAGAAGCAGATCGAGCAATTGCGCCGCTAGAGCAACAAGATGAACAAGATGTTCGAATGGCATTCGGTGAAGGCGCCGAAGGTAAGGGATTCAAGTCCATTGATCGTGCCATCAAGAGTGAAATGAAGGCACTTGAAAAGCGATTCAAAGATCGCCGCCGACGGATGGTTGCCGATGCTTACGATCGAATTCTGCTAGATCTGACTGGCTATTACCGAGACATTCTGGTGGTTCAGTCGGGATCACACGTTGGCTTGATCAATGAGGAGCTTCGCCCGGCCATTGAACGTATTGCAGATCAGGATGAAACCGCTCAAACTTTGAACCGTATCGACGCAATTCGTGAAGCGCGTGATCAACTCATTGCAAACGTCACTCCGCTATCTGTCTTTGAGTCACTTCTTGTCACATTGCGCGACCCAAAACTCGTACGTGTTGGTAAGTAATTCCAATTCGTCGCCCACCGGGGTTAGAGTTCTAGAGAAACATTGTTGTTGATTTCGATCTGGAGTTGTCGTGCGAAAAGTTATTAGCGTCTTGACGGCCTTTTTTCTTACGCTAGTTACTGCAATCGGAATCTCGGTTGCCAAGAACGATGGAAGCCTTGTATCGGCCAACGGTTCTGCATCGCCAAGTTCGCAGCCAACTGGTTCTGGTAGTTCCCCAGCTCCATCTGGTGGGGCAACAAATGAGTTTTCTGATCTGAACTCTTATTACGCCCAGCAATTGTCATGGAAGGGGTGCAGTGATGGTTTTGAATGCAGCACGTTGCAAGTACCGCTTGACTACTCGAATCCAGGCGTTAAAGCCATCTCGTTATCTCTTGTTCGTTTACCTGCGAAGAATGCAAGTGAATCGCTGATCCTAAATCCTGGTGGACCGGGCGGTTCAGGAATTGAATATACCCGCGCCGCTATGTATGTAATGACGGCTAAATTGCGTAAGCATTACAACATTGTCGGGTTTGATCCACGCGGTGTTGGACAAAGCACTCCAGTTGATTGTCTCGATGATGCACAGACTGACGCATACGTTGCTTCCGATGGTTCGCCTGATAATCAACAAGAGATAGATGAAACAGTCACGATCTACAAAGAATTTGCGCAAGCGTGCGCTGCAAAGTCAGCGGACCTCTATGCCCATGTGGATACGGTGAGCGCTGCTCGAGACATTGATATTCTCCGTGCCGCGCTTGGTGATAAGAAATTGAATTGGTTCGGTAAAAGTTATGGCACTTTCTTGGGCGCAACCTATGCAGGATTATTTCCTGACAAGGTTGGGCGAATGATGCTTGACGGAGCAATTGATCCGACATTAACGAATGAAGAACTTTCTAAAGGTCAAGCTTTGGGATTTGAAAATGCTTTGCACCGATTCCTCAAGGACTGCCCAACTCATGATGATTGCCCGCTAAAGAAAAACGAGACTGCAGCTTTCACGCAAGTGATGACAATGTTGAATACGTTGGATTCAAGCCCAGCAAAACTTTCAGATGGCCGAACATTTACCCAAGCCATGGGCGTTACAGGAGTTGTGGGCTCGCTGTATGACAAGGTCTACGGTTGGGAAGCACTGCGCGTTGCTCTGGCCGATGCACTTGATGGCAACTTCGATGCGTTGGCACAAAATGTTGACTTCTATACGAGTCGTGATGCCAACGGGCATTACACCGATAACTCGAATGACGCGATTATGGCCGTGAACTGTCTTGATCGACCTGATCGCGCATCGCTATCGAGGACTGAACAGCTTGCACAAGCATGGAAAAAAGAAGCACCAGCTTTTGGCGAGTATCTGGCCTGGGGGAATATCGGGTGCACGTACTGGCAAACTCCTGCGACCGGTAAACCCGAGGTAATAGCGGCCAAGGGCGCACCAACGATTCTTGTGATTGGTACCGTGAATGATCCTGCCACTCCATATCCATGGGCAAAGGCGTTAGCCAAGCAACTCGATTCCGGGGTATTACTCACTTTTGCAGGGGACGGTCACACTGCATATTTCCAAGGTTCAGACTGCGTAGATAAGTATGTAGATACCTACTTTTTGACTGGCAAAGCCCCGAACGGCGTTGTGTGTAGCGATGGCCCGTAGTCAGTAAGGCTAGGCTTGCGGGGTACCCAATATTTTGAGCGAGCGTAAACCATGACTTCTGCAGTTTCTGACAATCAAGCACCAGCCCCTCTTTCCCACAAGGAAATCCTCGGTGTACTGAGCGGTCTCATGGTGGGCATGCTGCTAGCAGCATTGGATCAAACCATTGTTTCGACTGCACTCAAAAGCATTGTTGAAGACTTCAACGGTCTTAGCCACTACACGTGGGTAGTCACTGCTTACCTATTGACGTCAACTGCATCGACGCCGCTTTATGGCAAGATTTCCGATCTTTACGGTCGACGCCCGGTATTTCAATTCGCCATCGTCACCTTCTTGATTGGTTCAGCACTAGCTGGCGCATCGCAAAATATGACGCAACTTATCGCGTTCCGTGCAATTCAGGGTCTTGGTGCCGGTGGCTTGATGGCACTTACGTTCGTCATCATCGGTGACGTCATTCCACCTCGCGATCGTGGAAAGTACCAGGGGTACTTCGGTGGAGTGTGGGGCATCTCGTCAGTTGCTGGCCCGCTTCTTGGTGGCTTCTTTTCTGATCACAACACTCTTTTAGGAATTGCCGGCTGGCGCTGGATTTTCTACATCAACATTCCATTCGGAATCCTTGCATTGGTATTGACCTCGGCATCGCTGCACGTTCATAACGTTAAGCGTGAACACAAGATTGACTACTTGGGTGCGTTCCTGATGGTAGCGGGCGTTACGTCACTTCTTCTGAGCGTTTCGGTGTACGGCCCACAAGATGGCTGGAAAGACGGTCACACAATTTCCACCTTCGGACTATTCGTAGTTCTGTTGGTTGCATTCTTGCTTCAAGAGCGACGCGCGCTTGAACCGATTCTTCCGTTAGATCTCTTTAAGAACCACACATTCTCGCTTACATCAGCGCTTGGTTTCATCATTGGCGCAGGTATGTTCGGTGCAATCATTATGTTGCCGTTGTACCTGCAACTAGTTAAGGGTGATTCAGCAACAATTGCTGGCCTGAAACTCATTCCGTTCATGCTCGGAATTGTTTCGATGTCGATCATCAGCGGTAAGCAGATTTCAAAGCACGGACACTATAAGCGATTCCCGATCATTGGCCTTTCGATGATGACAGTTGGAATTTTGCTTCTCACTCGCCTTGATATGACAACGTCCTATTTAGAACTTGCGCTATACGAATTGTTGATTGGGATGGGACTTGGATTCTCGATGCAAACGATCGTTATCGCTTTGCAGAATGCAGTGGACTTCAAGGATCTAGGCGTAGCAACGAGCGCCAACACGTTCTTCCGTTCGATCGGTAGCACTATCGGTGTTGCGCTATTCGGTTCGGTTTATGCAAATCGTCTTGGTGTGTATCTGCCAGAAATGATTAATGCTCTGAAGGTAGACAACCCAGCCGCACTTGCCGGGGCAACGCCGCAGGCATTTGAGGATCTCAAAAACAATTCGGCGGTCATTAAGACATTCACCCCCGAGCTTCAATTCGGTGTGTACGACTCGTTCGTTCATGCATTCCATGATGTATTCATGGTTGCAGCACCTGTGACAGCGATTGGCTTGATTCTGGCGTTATTCCTGCGGGAGACACCACTTCGAAGCAATGCAGCATTTCACGCAGCACGTGAAGAAGCAGCTGGCGAACAGTTTGGATAAAGATCGCGTTTAGCGATTGACTAAATGGACTCGCAGTTCAATGTCGCCATTGGCTAGTGACTCGCGAGACCAATTTCCTGGTGCGTAGGTATTAAGCGTTTCCGTGCCGAGTCCGGTTCGGATGACGTCTAATGGATGACCGTTATTTCGGATAACGAGTGCAATACCGTCTGTTGAATTGGCAATTGAGACGTCAATGTCTTCGGCTTCTCCATGGCGAACTGCATTATTGATCGCGTCCACAACAACATCATGAATCATTGTGTTGAAGCGTGTCGGTATCTCGGGATCGATTGTGAACGTGATGTTCACGAGTCCTAACCAGCCGTCGGCGATGTTCGTCAACGTTGAACCAAGATCATTGATCTGTGTCCCAAGCGATGTGTCCCACTTCAAATCCAGAGCCTCACGAGCATCAATGAGGGCTTGCGTTGCTGCAGAGCGATCACCCATTTCAATACTGTGCTGTAGACGCAAAATTGCTGCAGACATGTTGGCTTGCACTGTGCCATGGAGATACGTCGAAATTTGTTTATTTAAATTCGAGCGCTCGTTATTAATTGCGAGGCGACGGATCTCAACTTGGTCAATGGACATTCGTAGTTGAGTGAGTACGTCTTTGCGATGCGCGGAGATTCCGCTACCCATGCTGAACCAAGGCATGAAGATTGCAGATGCAAGCGACGCCATGATTGACCATTTCAGGCTTTCGATGTGAGTGAGACCTTCGCTGAGCGTAAAGAAGTAAGTAACAATTCCGGCGCAAGCAAAGAGTCCAATAGCGACGCAATAAATTGCAAAAGCGAATCGATCAAATACTCGACACAGAAAATTTGCCATGACCGAAACAACCAAAACATAACCCAACCAAACAGCCACAATTTCAAAAGCATCTTGGCTACTCATTGACCGATTAAGAATGACGAATGAGACAAGGGCAACAGGAGGAATGTAGAAGGCAGGGCGAAATGGTCGGGTGTGAGACATGGCGCGCATCACGTCAAGAAGTTTCATCGACGATGTCGCTTTCTGTTGGTGCCATAGATCCTTGCTCAACTGACGAATGGAGTCGTTGTTGATTTGATTGAGAGTTGCTACGACTTGCTCGCCGCTGTGCTCCATTGCAACTGCATCGCGTAGGGAAGACAGAGTTACTTGAGCCTGGCGAACTGACTCGTCAACCTGGGCGGAAATGTCATTAATCAAACCCAATCGAAGTACCTCGAGTACTTGCTCGTGATTGAGAAGTTCGATTTCTTCGGCTACGAGCTCTGCAATGAGTTGGTTACGCATCGAGGAGTAGCGATCCCATGAATCCAGTGCGTATGTCAATGCTGGGTACCAGACGGTTGCCAAGATGAGAGCTGAAAGAAATCGAAGTGGTAGTGGCGTGGAATTTGGTAGATCAAAGAGCAGGATGCACGCAACGAAAACCAATGTTCGTATCTCAACTGAAATGACATCGACGAGATAGACCAACCACACTGGCACGGGAAGAGTTGCGCGGTTCTTCATCACGGTTCGGTGTGCAATGAAGAGTGGAATTCCTGAGACGAGGAATCCAAGAGTTGAAATCAAGGTCCACGTAGCAAAGTTGGACCATGAGTTGGTCGATTCTGGTGTGGCCAAAACCCCGATGGCAATCGCAATAGGGGCTGATATGTAATACGCGCGAAGTGAGATGGCCCACCGGCCACCGAGGCGTTCACGCAGCGAGACTTCGCTACTAAGCACGTTGAGTCCCAGTTAATTCGAAATAGGCGCGGACGAGTTGAGCTCGCTGATTAACTTCTGAACCAGCTGGAATCTCAAGTCGCTTAGCGATCCGCGAAATTGTCTGCTCGATCGCCTTTTCTTTAACGCCTCTGCGTCGTGCGATCTCGCTGTTCGACAGACCTTCGGACATGAGACGCAAAACGTCAACCTGTCCATCTGTTAATTCAAGTCGTGTTGATTGATTTGCAGTGTTACGAGTACTGCGGGCATTTTCGTGCGCTCGTGCGACTGCCTGAGCAAGTGTTTCTGTATCAACAATTTCTTGTTTCACTAGATACATCGCGCCCTGTGGAAGTGGCGGTAAGTCATTCGACATCAATCGTGGATCGCTATACGACGTAAGGATGACGATTCCTAGATGTGGATTCTTTTTTCGTAGTCCAGTCGCAAGATCGAGACCGCTGGGTCCTTGGCCGAGGTTAAGGTCAATAATCATGACGTCAGGATTATGTGTGGCAGCACCTTGAATTGCTTCAGCAGCTGTCCCACAATCGGCAACTACGTCAATGCCATGGATGCGCAACGAGTCAGAAACTGTCGTGCGCGTAAAAGCATGATCGTCAACAACTATGACTCGTATGTTCGCCATGGACTAAGTCTGTCGTAAAGATTTGTGGCTGATCAAGCAGTGCGCTTATGGCGCGCTACTTCAATGGCGATAGGAATAACGCTCACCAGAACTATACCGACAGCAACCAGGTCGATGTGATCCTTGATGAAAGCAATGTTGCCCAGAAAATATCCGGCAAGCGTAAGAGTTGTTACCCAAAGTATTCCGCCAATGGTGCTGTAGGTCGCATAGGTTTTGTAATTCATTCGGCCCACTCCAGCAAGCCCAGTGATCAACGAACGAACAATCGGTACAAAGCGGGCAAGAATGATAGAACGACTGCCGTACTTCTCAAAGAATTCGTGAGACTTATCAACGTACTCTTGCTTAAAAATTCTTGAGTCTGGGCGCCGAAACAGGGCTGGCCCAGCTTTTGCTCCGATCCAATATCCGAAAAGATTTCCAGCGATTGCACTTATGGACATCACCACGATGGCTATGGCCAATGGTGTTTTGATGAATCCGCTTGCAAGTAAAAGACCGACAATAAATAGCAGAGAATCACCAGGGAGGATGAGCCCCAGCAAGATCCCACATTCCACAAACAAGATGATGCAGGCGCCAAGTAGTGCCCATGATCCAAAGCCTTCAAGCAGTCCCTGTGGGTTCAATGCACCACTGTGCGGATGGATCAAGGCTGGAAACGCAGCGATAGAAATTGGAGTCACAGAACGACTCTACCTATTGCCTTATGAGGGAGTTCACAAGTGGATTTAGCAGTAATCTGTGTCGCTTATAGAATGTTCAGGCGCGCTCACTTGTGGGCGCCGGCCGCCTTAGCTCAGGGGTAGAGCAACGCACTCGTAATGCGTAGGTCCGGGGTTCAAATCCCCGAGGCGGCTCTGATTTTGATCTGAATGGATCAAAATCAGAGCTAAGTAAATATCGCCTTCAGTCCAAAGCTCAAATGAAATTTGATGAGAGCCGGCCCCACGATTTGGGAGCCGAGCGAGAGCATGTTTGCCTGTGCAAGTTATTTCGCTCGGAAAAGGTAAGCAATTGGTGCGCGTAGCGCTCACTGTGTCCGAGGCCCCTTCAGTCCAAAGCCTAAATATTTCCAGAATGCTGTTATTTATGAACAACAGGCGTAGCCTGAAAATATGCATGAGAATAAAGCAAACAGGTTCCTGGCACTGGTCGTTGGTGTTATCACTGCGATCGCTCTTGTCGTAGTTACCGTGGCTAATAAGCCAGCCACGCAACTTGATCGAGGAAAACCTGAGGGCGCAGTTCAGGAATATCTAACCGATGTCATCGCAGGTGACTTTGATGCAGCGATCAAGTGGGTAGATCCTGCTGGATCGTGCAAGATCGCTGACCTCGATGCTTCTTATTTTGCTAAAGATGTGCGGATCAGTTTGGTCAATACAACGGAAACATCGACCGGTGCAGTGGTGAAGGTCAGTATTGAGACGCCTAACGGTGCTCCTATGGGTGGCTACTACAGCGAGGAGCACGTCATTCGTCTCACTAAGACTGCGAGCGGCTGGCTCATCACTGGAATACCCTGGCCAATGTATTCATGTGGAATGGTGAAGTAATGATTGCGTCTCTCATCCCTCTGCTTCTTATTGGTTTTGGAATCTATTTCGCAGTGCGCAAGATTTCCGCAGGTGGCTCAAAAGTGCACGGTTCTAGTCCGCTTCGTAGCTTCTTTCAGTTCGGAGTGCTTTTCGCGCTGCTTGTGATTGTGGCTAATGGTGTTGCCGGACTTTTGGGCCGGCTCATTAACCCATCATCTTTAGTTCTTGCAGATGATTCGTCTTTGGCGCGAAACTTATCGTTTGTTGTGGTGGGCTTGCCGCTCTTGATTGTTATTGGTCTTTGGACTCGAAAAGGGTTTCGTAATGACCCTCATCTTTCACGTGAGCCATTAACCGCATTCTTCGTGTTGCTTGCAACAATGACGTCGCTTCTCATGGCGCTGACCAGCACGACCAGCACATTGCACAACGTTGTGAGTGACCAAGGATTTAACGGACAAACACTTGCTAATGCGATTGTCTGGATTTTGGTGTGGGTCGGATTATGGCGTTTGCACATCGCCATCATCCCGACTGAGAATTCTCATTTACATCACCTGGCAGGGTCGTTCGTTGGATTTGTTGCTTCTGTTGTAGGCCTGATCAGTGTGATCGCTTCGGTGATCGCCCAGATTGCTGGAATGAATGATGCATCTTTGATTTCTACCGGGACAGCTAACATTCAAAATGCTCTTATTTCGTTTGCTGTCGGTGCGCTGGTTTGGATTCACTATTGGGTTCGTACGGCTAGCAAAGAAACCCAAGACAATGTGTGGCTCACATACGTATTGATCGTCGGAGTAGGAAGCGGCCTAGTAATGGCTGTGGTTGCAGCCAGCACTGCACTCTATACAACAGCCGTATGGTTCGTTGGTGATCCAACGTCAATAAATGCGCGTAGTCACTTTGCTGGCACTCCCACAGCGGTTGGAACAGTCACTGTTGGTCTTCTTGCATGGTGGTATCACAAGTCACTCCTTCTTGAAACCGCCAAGCGGACCGAAGTCAATCGAGTATACGAATACGTCATTGCTGGAATTAGCTTGATCGCTAGCGCAGTCGGACTTTCAATGATTTTGATCGCGACTCTAGAAGCAGTGTTTAGTAACGATGTGATTGCCGGTGGATCCGCAGTCAATAGTTTCTTAGCAGCGGGAACTTTAGTCATTGTGGGAGCACCTATCTGGGTTCTTTGCTGGCGTGGAATTCAAAACCGCGTTCGAGTAAGTCCTGAAGTTGAACTTGCATCGCCAACTCGACGCATCTATCTATTTATTCTTTTTGGTATTGGCGGAGTCGTAGCGATTATTTCCCTTCTCATCGGGGTCTACCAGTTGTTCAACGATGCATTCACTTCAGGATTGAGTACCAACACAATTCGTGACATGAGATTCTCAATTGGCGTGCTCGCAAGTACGGCTATCGTGGCCAGCTATCACTGGTTGATCTACCGCCATGAACGTGAAGTTAACGTTGCCTTTGTGGCAAAAGCCAAGTCGGTGGTGCTCGTTGGACCACATGATGGTGAGGCTGTTCGTCGAATTGCAGAGTCAACCGGTGCCCGAATCACCGCTTGGACGAGAACAGATATCGAAAATCTCAGTTGGCCAGAAGCTGACGTCATTGAAGCAGTCACAAATGCCACAAGCGAACATCTCATTGTGACGCTTGATGCACATGGAATGAACGTGATACCAATTACACGCAATTAATTTTCAGTTGCATATTTGTTACTGATAGCAACGCTTTCAGTCGAAAGCTGTGCGCAATACGTTGATTACTGACCCTTGAATAGTCAGGAGTGTAGTTAAACGTTGCACATCAGCGATAATGTGAAACTGTGCAACGTCGTAAAGCGCTTCCTGCAGTCGGACTAATCGGACTATTGATTCTTTCGATCTTCGCGTTGGTCTATGCGACTCTGACTGCAGAAACACCGTTACCGCCTTTGGGTGATCCTGCGAAAGTTGGCACTGGACCGTTCGGAATTTATTTTGATGCCACTATTCCACCAATCTATTTGGTGATCATTGCGGCGAGCTTGGCAGCGCTCGCAGCACTATTTATTGAAACCGTCGAAATTCGTGCGTCGAATCGTTCGCGGCGCTCACTTGAACCATCAACATACCCTCTGTCTCCGCGAGTGTTAGCGAAGAAGAGCCAGGGCCACTTCTCTGGGCCTGTCACGATCACAGTGGTGATCCCTGCGCATAATGAAGCGGACCTTATTACAAACTGCATCAAGCAAGTCCGTACGCAATTAAGAGACAAAGATCGAATCATTGTTATTTCAGATAACTCATTGGATAACACAAAAGAATTAGCAACGAATGCTGGCGTAGAAATCTACGAAACAGTAAATAACCAAAAAAAGAAGGCCGGCGCACTCAATCAGGTCCTTAAGCATTTGGCCGATGGACTTCAGCACAATGATTTGGTGATGGTCTTGGATGCGGACACGGTTCTTGATGATGGGTTCATTGCAACTGCAATTCGTAAATTCGAGGACGATCGTGGCCTAACAGCCATTGGTGGTGTGTTTTACGGAGAACCGGGACACGGAATTCTTGGCCAACTTCAACGAAATGAATATTTCCGTTATGGCCGTTTGCTCAAGCGTCGTCGTGGAAGGGTATTTGTATTAACTGGCACGTCAACCATCTTTCGAGCTCACGCGCTCAAAGTAGTTGCAGAAAGCCGTGGCACCATGCTACCTGGAGACTACGGTGATATTTATGACACACATGCGCTGACTGAGGACAACGAGCTCACGATGGCCTTGAAGACGCTTGGCGCATTGATGATTTCGCCGAGTGAATGCGGAGTGGTCACAGAGGTAATGCCAACGAGAAAACAACTATGGGCCCAAAGAATGCGTTGGCAGCGAGGGGCATTAGAGAATGTCGGCCAATATGGCGTGACTCGTACAACACTGCGCTACTGGGGCCAGCAGCTTGGACTGGGGTACAGCGCAATTGCCCTCACGTCCTACTTACTACTTATGCTCATCACATTTCTCGCTGTTGACAATTGGATTTGGTTTCCTTTTTGGCTCGGGGTCGGCCTGATTTTCATCGTTGAACGACTCGTATCAGTTTGGAAAGCTGGTTGGAAAGGGCGCATTTTGGCAGCCCTCCTCATTCCTGAACTTACGTACGACATGTTTCTGAATGCGATTTTCATTAAGAGTCTTTTCGATATTGCATTCAATCGGTCGGCAACATGGGGTCACATTGATAGTGCTCACACACCCAATGATTTGAAGGAGAGCAAATGATGCACATCGCCACGAATGTTCTATCCTCTGACATTTTGACTAGCCGACCGATTCAAGTACTTGCAGCTTTCGTGGCAGTGAATTCACTAATTTTCGTAGTTCTTGCTGTCATGTCGATACTTCCAAAAACACATCCAAGTACGTGGTTTACAAGTCGGGATCGTCGCAGTGAAACCAGAAGCATCAACCCGAACGCTCGCAGATGAGCGAATCTGAGGCCATCAAGCCAGGTGCTCGGTCCCTTGGCGCATATGAAAAACATGCAGTGCCGTTTTCCCGTGAGTTCGCTGGTAAAAAGGTGCAGGCATTTTTCCAACCGTATTTTGACACACGCGAAGGTCAACCAAAGCGTGGAGAACTGCTGACACACCCACTACAGCCAATTCAATCCGGAGACTTTTTCTCTGAGCTAGAAATTTCGACTCAAGTGGAGCTACTTGCTTGGCTCATTAGCGCCGCCAATGAACTAGCGACAAAGTATCAAGTTCATTCATCAATTAACATTCACAATTCTTTTATTGAGCCAATTACCGGCCGCGAGACATTTCTCAAACTTGTAGAGAAAGCTAGTTCCGCAATAACCATCGAATTTACTGAGACTTTCAGAATGCCGCCGGTAGAGACATCGAATGCGATGCTGCGCAAAGTGCGGGAACTTGGCCACACGACCGCTCTTGATGATTTTGGTACGGGTCTGAATGGAATGTCCTTGCTCGTTGATTACGACTTTGACGAAATTAAGATCGATCGAATTTTGACAGTGGGTGTTGACACGTCTCCAAAAAAGACGAAAGTCCTATCACTCATTAAGGAAATGCTTGACGTGCTTGAAAAGACACACGTTGTTGAAGGAGTTGAAACTAAGGAAGTATACGAAACACTTTGCGAACTTGGTTTTACCACTTTTCAAGGGTTCTACTTTCATAAACCAATCCCAGTTGATGACTATCTCCATGAATTAGAAGCGGAGTCTAAGAAATGAAAATTCCAGAAATCCCCAATGACTTTGAACGTGTTGAGTTTGTCAAGAACTTGGCCATTCTAGATACGCACCCTGGTGAGAATCTCAATCGTGTCGTGACACTGTGCCACGACATTTTCGAAGTTCCCATGGCGAACATCGCCATCGTTGCAGATGATCGTGAATGGTTTATGACAGGTGTTGGCCTCGAAAGTAAGGAGCAGCAGCGAGATCTCGCACTATCCACTTTTGCAATTGCCGGCGATGACATCTTTGAAGTGCCAAACGCATTAGAACATCCCGAAATTAGTCAAAGTCCACTCGTTACAAATACGCCGGGTATCCGCTACTACGCAGGGGCTCCTTTGAAGTACGACAAGTACAACCTAGGAGCCTTGTGCCTTCTCGATACAAAGCCACGCGAACCTCTTGATGATCGCGGCCGGCAAATTTTGAGCGAGTTGTCACAAATGGTGGTTCGTGAAATCCGAATCCAGAGAATTCTTCGCGAATCCCTTGCGCTTGTCGCGCGAGAAGCGATTCTTGATAGCGAATAGTGGCGTTGAATTGTGGACTATATCAAGACAACTGGAGCCGGTGATAAGCCGCTCACTGCAGCGCAAACTGTCGCAATGGAAGAAACAAAATTCTTTCCAACTGATGTACTTATTCCGTTTCTCCTGCTCGCACTAGTTGCCTATTTTCAGCTGATCGAAGCGAGTCAAACATCTGTTCTCGGTTTACTAGTTGCAGCTCCACTAACAGCTGCAATTTTCGGAAAACCGCGCACGGTTTCTCTCATTGCAACCATCTCTTTGATGGAAACCGCTTGGTTTTGCATTGCCGACGATTCTGAAATTA
Organism: Actinomycetota bacterium; assembly: GCA_947447095.1. Lineage (GTDB taxonomy): Bacteria > Actinomycetota > Actinomycetes > S36-B12 > UBA5976 > UBA5976. Next base: position 14,957 of record CANFIL010000006.1, read on the forward strand.
ATAGCAGTGAAAGCTTGCTGTTTCTCACTGTTCTCACTTTCGCTTTGATGGCGATCGTCACCTCCAACCTTCGCATTCAGAAAGATGAACAGTTAGCGCAAGCTCTCAAGGAAGTTGCATCTCTTGAACTCTTGGAGAGCGTGGCATCGACTGATTGGCTTACGGGTCAGTTGAATCGTCGTGGTGTAGCCCTTGCGCTCGCAGATTCGCCATCTCAATATCACTCAGTTGTTATGTTCGATATTGACGGACTAAAGAAAGTTAATGATGCCTTCGGACATCTTGTTGGCGATGAATACGTTAAGAACATCACTGCCCGGATCGCGGCAAACTTTAAGGCCAGCGATATTTTTGGACGTTGGGGTGGCGATGAATTTATTGCGATCCTTCCATTGGAGGAAATGCGCGCAGTCGAAGTTGTCAATCGCGTAATTGAAGAAGTTCATAGCACCTCGATTGAGAGTGATGGAATTGAAATCGAGGCGCGAGTATCTGCTGGTGTAGCTCCATGGCCTGAAGGCACCGAACTTGATGAGATTTTGGGATTGGCGGATCAAGCACTTTATGGCGCTAAGGCTGCCGGGGGAAGTAGAGCAGTCTCTTATTCTGACTATCGCGAAGAAACCGCCTCACTCCACGATTAATCTCAGGAAAGTTCATGCCTGAATTCCGACTTCTAAGCCAGCAATGGCACAAATGTGAATGGCAGCGGTCCCCATGTTCCTCCTAATGAACAGACTCGACTCAAAATCCCGCTATGGCTATACGCTTTAGCCATGGGTATGGAAATGGCACAGCGCTCGACCTTCATTAACGAGCAAAAATCAAAAAGGCCGAAGCAAGCCGCGGTCGCTGTCGCTGCTGGTGGGCTTCTAGTTTCTCCCTTAATGTCGCCCATGGCAGGTGCATTAGCCGGTCCGGTAGTAAGTGAATGTTCTGCGGGAATTGGAACCGGATCGCACCACAACCTAGGTTGGGCGATTGATCGAATTAATAACGGTAATGGTGAAGGTGCCAACTACGGTCCCATTGGAACAACTATCACTTTTGCACTGGCTAATTCGTGTGTGATCACCGTAACCGCGGGCAACGAATATGTCATCGCAGAGAATATGAACATTCAAGGTCCAGGCGCAAGCAAGCTCAAGCTGTTAGCTGCTGGAAGTGCCGATTATGTATTCCGCATCGACGCAAGTGCATTAACTCCGACAAACACAACAACACTTGATGCCACTTTGCACGGGCTGACAATAGATGGTCAGCGTGCTTCACGAAATGGTGCGCTGTTGCAGGCAACCGACACGAGTGGTGCAACCACGGTTACTTTGGATGGCGTAACGGTAAAGGGAGGCAATTCCACTTCGGCCACCTCTGGTTTAGAATTTATGGACGGCAATGCTGTACCGGGTGACTCACATTTAAATATCGTAAAGTCTACGTTTTCTGGAAATGTCAGTACCGGAAATTCAGCTATTTACAGCAGCGACCTTGAGTTGAAGATTTCAGGAAGCACATTTGATTCCAATACCAGTGGGATGGCTCCTGGCAATAGCGCCGTTGCAAATTTTAATGGCCCGCTGTCAATCACAGACTCTACGTTTCACTCAAACTCCGGAGGCTGGTCTAGTGCGGCTTTCACAGATTCTTCTCTTATCGTCAAGAATTCAACTTTTGATAGCAACCATGGTTATGCGGCTGGAGCATTAATGGGATACGGCGTAACCAGCGTTTCGAATTCTACTTTTATAAAGAATCGTACAAATGGGGCTGGGGCGATTTTCTCGGGTTCGGATTTATCAGTGAGCAATTCAGCATTCATTGACAACGAAGCGGATCTGAATGGTGGAGCAGTAGCTGCAGTACAACATGTCAATTCCACGAATTCGACGTATGTACGCAACCGTACACACGGTGGATCATCTGGCGGAGGCGGAGCAATTGCATCAACTTTCGGAGGTGCGCTTGTGGCCAATACTTTTGTTGACAACAGCGCTGGTGGAGATCCTGGAAATACACTTTGGGTTGATTCAGCGGAAAATCCTGAGGCTAATTATGAGTTGTATGGAAATATCTTCGTACAATCAAGTGCTTCAAACATGTGCTTTGGAAGAGTCTTGGATCAAGGAGCAAATCTATCGACGACTCAATGCGCAGATTCGCAATGGGCCAACTACGCCTCAGCGAAGAAGAACATTTCAGCGCTTGTTACGCGCAGTCAACTCGACCTTCAATCCTTGACTTTAAATAAACTGGGACCAACGAATAGTGGTTTGACGAAAACCATGGCACTTGGTGCAAATAGTGTTGCTCGTGACTACTACACGGCTGCTCCGCTTCGCCACTCAACCTTGATCGTTGGTAAGCCCACCAGGGATCAACGTGGTGCTTCTCGTCCACAGGGCGCCGCGCTAGATGTTGGTGCATTTGAAGCTGGGGATACTTGCACACCTACGACGATCCAACGAGCTCGCTTTTCTGGCAATTCATCTCGATTGACGGCCAAAACACGTGCTCAATTGAGAAAAGAAGTGGCAGCTATCGCCAAATCTGCTTGCCACACTGTCATTCTTAATGGCTACACGGCAACATCGGGATCTGGAAATGCAGGAAAGTCGGAGCGACGAAGCCTCGCGACAAAGCGAAACTCAGTTGTTAAAAATTATTTAAAGCGACACCTTGATGCGCAAGGCTACGAAGTTACATTCGTCGTTCATGCTCGAGGTGCATCGAATCCACTTGCGAGCAACTCCACCTCCAAGGGACGAGTCAAAAACCGCAGAGTGGAGATTTCAATTTTGAAATTACATTCGTTCACCAGAATGTAGATTCAAAGAATTAAGAAATTTCTTTTGCTCAGGAAGAGTCAAGAACCTCCCGCTGGTCTTCAGTAGGTAATTAAAGTGATTTCTAGGAGCATGCAGCTTCGAGTGCGCTAATCAATTCAGGGCGTAAGACTTTACCCATTTGACTTCGAGGAATTTCCACGAGTTCAACGATTATCGTGGGACACGTACCATCTACAAATCGAGATTGCAACGCCGAGGAAAACTTTTCTGAATCGAATTCCGAATTGGTTACGATGCCGAGTGCGATTGATGGATGACCCGTTGTTGAAGGTAAGGCGATACATGAGGCATCTATCACGCCGTCGTGCGCTCGAGAAAAGTTGTCAATGACTCGCGGGTCAATCTTTCTCCCACCGATGTTGATGATGTCATCATCGCGACCGACAATCATCAGGCGCCCATTGATCGTGAAGTAGCCCATGTCGCCAGGGTAAAACCATCCCAGGCGAAACTTCTTATCAGTGGTTTCTCCATCATTGAAGTAGCCGTTAACAGTGCCGATCGATCTACAACGAATGAGGCCGGTTACGTCGTGAGGAACTATTGCGTCGTTCTCATCAACAATTTGAACTTCCGCCCAATCAGAGATTTCACCAGCATCATTTTCTGCATCGCCAAATTTGATTGTTTTATGAACGACACCGCCAGTTTCTGTCGCACCATAAATTGAAATAATTTCCGCATTCAACAAACTTTTAATTCGTTCAAAAACCGGAGTAGGTGTAATGGCGCCGGCGGTACGAACTCGTGTAATGCTAGGCAGTTGAGTTTCAGTTTCTTCCAGGATGTCCATGAAGGCATCAAGTTGCATACTCGAACCAACTAAGTTTCGAATCTGAAATCTGGCGGCGAGTAATAGCGCGCTCTCGTTAATGGCTTCAACAGCTAGGTATGCAAGACCGTTGGCAGAAGCATTCAATGCGATGAAGTACCCACCAATAGTTGATAACCCCATGAAACAAAGTTCCTGCGTATTATCCGAGCCGTATTTTGGTAAGTACGTCATGCGCTCAAGACAGTTCGTGACTGTGAATACAGCACCCTTAGGTGAACCCGTTGTGCCGCTCGTCATCATCAGAACGCACGGGGACTCGGGTGTCGGATATTCATTGCGTGGCTTCAGTTCCGTCAATGCCTCGGCCTGATTAATCCATGTTTGATCAACCACGACAAGATGCTGTGCATCAAAGTCCAGATCTGATTTATCTGAAATTACCCAGTCGACTGTGAAAGGAGGGGGTTGCGGAATCCCTGCTCCTGCGCATGCAATGGCTGCCTCGTGATGAACGGCGAGCAGAAAGACCCATTCCCAAAATGGTGACAACTTGGTGACAACTACGTCACCGGGGCGGACACCTAGAGAACGCAGTTGATTCCCGCATTGCCGAACGAGCAAATGCAATTTGGCGTATGTGAACTGCTGGCTATTGCTAGCAAGCGCAATACTTCCTGGGCTTTGCGAGGCTGCCCGCTCCAAGTAATCCAATGGATGAAACGGGTGCTCAACTGTGTTTCGCATAATGGTTTAACGGTAGTGCAGAACGCGTGGACTAGGCGATATACCGAGGCAGGCTCCAATGGAATTCATTTAGATAAACAAAATCGGACCTCTTGCTGACTCTGATGGCGACCTATCGGTAATCTTGACCCGTGCTACTTTCTGATCGCGACATAAAAGCTGAAATCGAATCGGGCCGTGTAGGTATCGATCCTTACGAACCTTCGATGGTTCAGCCTTCGAGTATTGACGTTCGTTTAGACCGCTTCTTTCGGGTCTTCGAGAACCATAAGTACCCTCACATCGATCCATCGGTCGAGCAGATTGACTTAACTCGTGAAGTGTCGACCGAAGCAGGAGAACCATTTGTACTTCATCCTGGCGAGTTCGTCCTAGGTAGCACATACGAAGTAGTTTCTTTGCCAAATGATGTTGCCGCTCGGCTTGAAGGTAAGTCATCACTCGGTCGTCTAGGTTTGTTGACGCACTCAACCGCAGGCTTTATTGATCCTGGATTCTCAGGGCACGTCACGTTGGAACTAGCAAATGTCGCGACATTGCCGATTCTGTTATGGCCAGGAATGAAGATCGGTCAGGTGTGCTTCTTCCGCATGACCTCCGAAGCTGAACACCCATATGGATCGAGCGTCTACGGTTCGCGTTATCAGGGTCAGCGTGGTCCAACGCCAAGCCGCTCACACGCGAATTTCCACCGCACGAACATCACTGATTAGTTAGTTTTAAAAGTTAAGGGCTCATTCAGATTGTGAATGAGCCCTTAACTTTGCTTAAGTGAATTTAGCGTTCGAGTCGATCCAAGAGCAACGTAGCCACATCGACAACTTCGGTAGTTGCATCCATTCCAGATTCTTGGGCGCGAACGGTGACTGCATCGTTGAGCATCACAGAACAGAACGGACAAGCAACAGCGATCTTTGTTGCACCAGTTGCGATCGCTTCATCACCACGGTTTTGGTTGATACGAGTCCCGATGCGCTCTTCCATCCACATGCGACCGCCACCAGCGCCACAGCAAAATGACTTGTCCTTATTGCGATCCATTTCGACGAGATCTACGCCAGGCATGTTGGTGAGAAGTTCACGAGGCGGCATGTAGATCTTGTTATGTCGACCGAGGTAGCACGGATCGTGATATGTGACGGTTTCATCTTCTGGCTTGAGAAGTGTCAGTCGGTTTTCGCTTACGAGCTGGTTTAACAACACGGTGTGATGGACAACCTCGTAGTTGCCGCCTAGTTGTGGATATTCACGACTGATTGTGTTTAGGCAGTGTGGGCACGTCACGACAATGCGCTTGGCGCCGAGTTCGTTGAGCACTTCAACGTTTTGCTGAGCCTGCATTTGATACAAGAATTCGTTTCCTGCACGACGTGCCGGATCTCCTGTACATGTCTCGCCTTCACCGAGAACCATGAAGTTGATACCTGCTGTGTGTAGCAGTTCGGCCACAGCTTTGGTGGTCTTCTTGGCGCGATCGTCATAGGCGCCAGCGCAACCGACCCAGAAGAGGTACTCCACATCGTCTGGGATTTTGTCTTCACCTTCCATGCCAAAGACGCGGACAGGGAATTCAACTTCTTCGATCCATGCAGTGCGCCCATTGGCATTCATGCCCCATGGATTGCCCTTGGTTTCGAGGTTCTTAAATAATCCCGCAAGCTCTGAAGGGAACTCGCTTTCAATCATGACTTGGTTGCGGCGAATGTCGACGAAGTGATCAATATGTTCAATGTCGACTGGGCACTGCTGAACACAAGCACCACATGTGGTGCAAGCCCAGAGCGCTTCGTAATCAATGACCGCGCCTTCATTGGAACGGTGACCTTGGGCGTCGTAGCCATCGGTCGCTGCGTTGGCGAGTTCAGATCGATCACCAACCAATGGGCGACCCGCCTCGTCTAGCACTGCCTGCGAATGTGATGCCTCTTCGCCCGCCAAAATAAATGGAGCCTTGGCAAACAAGTGGTCACGCATGTCCATGATCATGAGCTTTGGACTCAATGGCTTTCCTGTGTTCCATGCCGGGCATTGGCTTTGGCAACGACCGCATTCAGTGCAACTTAAGAGATCAAGATTGCCCTTCCATGTGAGATCTTCGATCTTGCTGCGACCAAATAGTGCATCATCCTGTGGGTCTTCAAAGTTCACTTCATCGACACCGGCGTACATCGGCAAAAGTGGACCGAGTGCGTTTGGACGACGGCTAAAGAAAATGTTGAGCGGAGCAGCACCGATGTGGAGGTGTTTGCTGTGTAGGACGAAAACTGAGAAACCTAGGATGACTCCGATGTTCAGCCACAGGCCAATCATCTCGAGCCATTCGTTGGTGGTCGTGCCGAGCGGATGCAACCAACCGGCGACAGTTTCAGATGCGAATGCCCCACCATTCATAAAGGGGAAATTGTTTGTGCCTTTATCAACACTCACGTTGTATTGCGCAGCACGATAGAGCAGAAGTGTCCAGATCACGTTAAAGATCATGAAGAGCACAAACCATGCAGCTCCAGTATGCGAACCAAAGAAGCGTGATTCACGACCTAACGTTTCTGGGTTCTTTCGAATGCGAATGACGGCGAACATGATGATGCCGACAACTACAAGAATCGAGAACAGGTCTTCCAAGAAGCCAACAACAGGTG